>JAGGTT010000236.1 GCA_021163565.1 Candidatus Tharpella sp. | reverse complement strand
GAGAGATTATCAGGGAAAATCCTAAACTTAATATTGCCGCGGTTAACCGGGTGTCACCGACCCCGGAGAACTTGAAGAAGGGCCGTTATGCTTTTTTCAGGCCTTTTGGTCTGGTTTTGAAGGCTGAGCCTAAAACTGAGGTGATGCAGTTTTTAAATTTCATCTTTTCGAAAAAGGGAGCAAATATAATTTCCCGGTCAGGTTATCTGCCGCAGCGTTATGAAATTCTGGTTGGTATTGTTCCGGAAAGGAATGTAATTGTTCAGGAGCAGCGTTATCAGCCGTTGATCAACTATCTTTCCCAGAGACTAGGGAAAGGTTTCAGTGTTAAACTTAAACTTTCACCTTCCTATCTCGATGTCTGTAATGGTCTGGTGGCGGGTGATCTCGATGCCGCTTTTATTGGCAGCCTTGCCTATGTGGCGGTTCGTAAACATGTCAATGCTCTGGTTCGACCAGAGTTTAACGGGAAATCAAGTTATAAGGGGCTGATTTTTACCCGGCAGGACAGTGGGATAGAAAATCTGGCGCAGATGCGGGGTAAACATCTGGTGATGGGGGGTGGAGTGACCTCGGCAGGTTATCTGTTTTCAAGCTATTTTTTCCCGCATGAAGGTTTTGGTAAGATAGTTGATTTTTTCTCTGAAACCAGTATTCTCGGTACCCATGAGGATGCAATAATGGCAGTATATAACCGCAGTGCCGAGGTCGGGGCGGCAAAGGATCTGGTCTTTGATATGCTCGCAAAGGAAAATCCGATGCTTAGAGATCAAATAAAAATTCTGGCTCAATCACCACCTTTGCTGTCGAATGTTTTTGTCTTAAGGAAGAACCTCAAGAATTCCTGTTTTGAGTGTCATCATCGTATAAGTCGTGATCCGGTCGCTGGAAGAACCGGTTGTTTCAGGGCCGGATTGGGTGGGATGTTGAAAAGTTATCTCTTGAATATGCATGAAAACCCTGAAGGTCGGGCCGCCCTTGATGCGATGCTTAATACTGATCGTTTTATTGATGCCTTACCATTGGACTACTCCAATATTACTGAAATGCTTACAGAAATTAATCTTGATCCTGAAGATTTATTACAGACAGGTAAGTAACTTACTTGTGGGCTTTAAGTCTGCGTTAAACTTGAAGGTTTGAGGTTGAGCCGATGCAAGGTTTCTTGAAAGGTTTTTTATTAAGTCAGAATAAGATCTTGAATAAGATCATTCTGCCTTTTTTCCTGGTTATTATTATCACGGGCTCTTTGAGTATCTATATAATGACTGAGCAGGTTTCCCGGAACCTTGAGGACCGGGTTAATGAAAAGCTCCATAACGACGTTCGTTTGCTTCAGGAGATGGTTTCTGATATCGAGAAGAGTTTGACCTTCTATGCCCAGTTTATTGCCGATACAGAAAAATTAGCCAGTCATGCGACTGAGGCTCGTGACAGCCGTTTGATTCTTATTTATTTGCTGGAGTTTTTGAAAGAGAATCGAATTACATCCAATATCAGCGGGGTTGACGAGGTTTCTGAACGGTCGGGACTGGCAAGGTTGGCTTCCATGGGAATCCGAATGACTGGTTTGACGGTACATAAAAACAAATCACAGACAACTCTGGCTCTGTCGGCCGTCGCTCCGATTGAAGATCATTTCGGCAGTCGTTCAGTTGTAACCGTCAGCCGGGAAATAGACCCATATTTTCTTAATGATTTACAGAAAAAGATCAGAAGTCACCGTTTGCAGATCTATTATAAAGACAGGCTGATTGTTTCAAGCGAGGTTCATGAAAGTTGTGATATTGAACTCGGTCGTTTCGTGACGCCGCAATTGATAAGTAAGGTGTTAACCCGTGATGAACCGTTTCTCAGTCATTTTCAATGCGGTGATCATAATGTGAAAATGATTCTTTCTCCTCTCGTTGTCAATTTCAAAAATGAGATGCTGGTTGCTGTTTTTGAGTCTACCAATGACCTTGTATTGGCGAAGCGAAAGGTGATTATCAACTCCTGTGCTATCGTTGCGGCGATGATGTTGATAGTTATTCCGATTTTTATTCTGATAATTTCCCGAACCGTCGGACCTATTCGTATGCTTTCACAAGCCAGCCAGCGAATTGCAGAGGGAGATCTTGACCAGTATATTCAAGTGAAAACTCGGGATGAGGTCGGTGAATTAAGCGAGTCTTTCAATAAAATGGTTAGTGACCTGAAAAAATCCCGTGAATCGATAGAGAATTTGAATCAGACTCTGGAAGCCCGGGTTGCCGAGCGTGGCGCCCAACTGGTCGAGACTCAGGCGCAATTGATTCAGTCGACAAAGCTGGCGACCGTGGGTGAGTTTGCCTCCGGTATCGCCCATGAGTTGAGTAATCCTCTGGCGGGGATATATGCTTTTATACAGGTTTTTTCAGATACCGTTAAATCACGTAGTTTGGGTGAGCTCAGTGAGAAAGAACGTAAAGATTTTCAGAATAATCTGGTTTATGTTGAACGCGAGATTAAACGCTGCAAATCAATTATAGGTAACCTTCTGACATTTTCCCGGGTGTCAGATAAAGAGTTTGTTCCGACCAATATTAATGAAATTCTTGAGGAAATTCTCTCTTTTACAAAAACCAATCTGAGAAAGGGTGGTATTCGTCTAGAACAGCATTTTATGGAGAAGCTGCCTTTGGTAGAGAGTGATCCTAACGAGCTGCGGCAGGTTTTTATCAATCTGCTGATTAATGCCCGTAAAGCAATGAATGATGGTGGTGGTGAACTGACAATTGTAACTAATCACTCGGTAGTGGAAGAGACAGTTTCAATTGAGTTTATAGATACGGGAGTCGGCATAGAAAAAAATATCTGTGACAAAATCTTTGACCCTTTCTTTACGACCCGAAAAGCCGGAGAAGGTACAGGCTTGGGTTTATCGATTAGTTACAATATCATTCTTAAGCACTCCGGAAAAATTCAGGTTTTCAGTGAGGTTGGTGTCGGCAGTACTTTTACTGTGGTTTTGCCGGTTTCTCAGACGATTGGTTAAGTTCGGTCAGTTTTGTACCCCCGGCGCAGACTGGCAAAATTTGCGCCAGAGGGTGAGAGTGGATGATTGTTACTCAAGGGTTAAAGAGTGCGGATCACCATGGCATGATGTACAATTATTTTTGAAACGGGCCATCATCTTTTTAGAGTGGGGTTCGCCGTGGCATTTACTGCAATCGGGGATGAAGCCGTGCCGATCCGAGTGGCAGAATACGCACTTAAAGGAAGCGTGTTTTTTGTTGCTCTTGATAAAAACCTGGTTTACTCCTGCATGGCAGTCAGAACAGACTTGGTTTTCAGTCGTGGCCGGGTAGTTGATCTCACGAGGTGAGTGGGCTGGATGGCAACCCATACAGCCGGCATTGTTGACAAAACCTGTATGTGGTTCAGAATGACATTCCGTGCAGTCCGGCCGGTATCCATGTCGGTCATGGTGACATTCATTGCAGGAAACTTCGCTGTGTGCGCTCTTGTATTGGGTTACTTCTTTTCCTTGTCTGCTGTGGCAAGTGTTGCAGCTTTTTGCGAGAACATCGAGGTTGGTTAAACTGTTGATCGGGGCATGGGGATTGGTATGACAGCTTATACAATCCGGAAAGGCGGGGCCATGTGCTTCATCATGGCAGGTTGTGCAACGGGGAACCACATCTGACCAGGCCATGCCGGGTCGGAACGAGTGGAATGTTGTATGACACTCTCGGCAGTGAATTTTATGTCTGCCGCCGTTGTCTCTGATCTTTTCAAAGACAGAAAAATGGCATTGTCCGCA
>JAGGTT010000293.1 GCA_021163565.1 Candidatus Tharpella sp. | reverse complement strand
TGTCGGGGAGCAGATGGTTACCATTGCAGTATTGCCCCCGATCGAAGCCGTTACAGAAGCTGGTGCAGATGTTGCCGTCGACTCTGAGAGCACGACCGGCGGTGCGGCAGTAGCCGGAAAAGAGGATATCTCAGAAATGGATAGTGCATCTCCGGCAACGGATGGAACTTCGGTTTCCGCCCCAGCCAATCCTGTGATTGTTGCGGGTGAATATGTTCTGCACAGTGATCTCCTGAACAATCAAAACCGGCTTAAAGCTTTAGATTTTAAGACTAGAACCGAGGTGGTATCACGGCTAACCCCGATTTCCAGAGTTTTCCTGGGTCCTTTTACTGAGCGCCGTAAGGCTTTGACGATGATGGCTGTCACTCGAGAGAAAGGGGACGATCCATTTCTTCTGAAACTAGACGGCAGCTACAATGTCGTCATCGGTTCTTTCTATCTGCAAAGCAGCGTTGACGACTGGAAAAAATTATACTGTGCAGCTGGATTTACGCCCAAAGTGCAAAAGATCATCATTAAGATGCCGCACTCTATTCTGCTTCTGGACGGTGTCCGGGTTCAAGAGAATGCTGATACGGTTCTGCTCCAGTTGCATGATGCGGGTTTCCCCGATGCCCATCTGCGTTAGAATCTGCAAGTTTGAAATCGATAACCTCCACTTTCCCAATACTGCATGATTAGAGCGAATGACATTATAGATAAGGTCGCCGACTACTATCCCTCGGCTGATTTTGATATCATTCGCAAAGCCTACGCTTACAGCGCCTATGCCCATCGCAATCAGGTTCGCCTCTCCGGGGAACCCTATATGGTTCATCCGATCGAGGTGGCTAATATACTGGCTGAAATGAAGATGGATGTCGCCAGTATCGCCGCCGGGCTTCTCCACGATACCCTGGAAGATGATCCCATGACCTCAATTGAGGATCTTAATCTTCGGTTTGGTGATGAAATTACTGCTTTGGTTGAAGGTCTGACCAAAATCAACAAGATAAAATTTAAGAGTTCCCGCGAACATCAGGCTGAGAACTATCGCAAGATGATTCTCGCTATGGTTAAGGATATCCGGATTCTGATAATTAAACTTGCCGATCGTGTCCATAATATGAGGACACTGGATTTTCAGAAAAGTGACCGGCGGCAGGCGATAGCCCAAGAGACTCTGGATATCTACTCCCCTTTAGCCAACCGTCTGGGAATTTCCTGGATAAAACAGGAGCTCGAAGACCAATCTCTGCGTTATCTGCAGCCGGCAATCTATCGTGAACTTGAAGACAAGGTGGCGCGGAAAGAGCTCGAAAACCGGGCTTTTATCGAGACAATTATTAAATTGGTGCAGCGCAATCTGAGCCATAGCGGTATCAACGCCCAGGTTTCAGGAAGGCTAAAACATTTTTACAGCATCTATCGCAAGATGGTGCGTCGGGATATCGCTTTCGAGCAGATCTACGATATTATCGCCTTCCGGATTCTGGTGGCCGATAAAGCCGAGTGTTATAATGTTTTAGGGATTATTCATACTCTCTGGCGGCCGTTGCCGAGTCGTTTTAAGGACTTTATCGGTATCCCCAAGGCTAACATGTACCAGTCCTTACACACTACGGTTATTGGTCCGGACGGCCGCCATGTCGAGTTCCAGATTCGAACCCATGAGATGCATCAGATTGCCGAGATGGGGATTGCGGCTCATTGGCACTATAAAGAGGGTTACCAGCTCGACGACCATGACCGTAAGCAGATGGACTGGCTTCGGCAGATGATCGAGTGGCAGCAGGATGTTGATAATCCGGGTGAGTTTTTAGATTCGGTCAAGATCGATCTTTTTTCCGAGGCGGTATATGTTTTTACCCCAACCGGAGAGGTCAAGGAACTTCCGAGCGGTTCGACCCCGATCGACATGGCCTACAGCATTCACTCCAAGGTTGGTGATCACTGTAGCGGGGCAAAAGTCAACGGTAAACTGGTACCGCTGCGTTATCAGCTGAAAAATGGTGAGATGGTTGAGATTGTCACCTCGACCCGGCAACATCCGAATAAAGACTGGCTCGCCTTTGTCAGAACCAGCAAGGCCCGAACCAAGATCCGGCAGTGGGTGAAAAAAGAGGAGGAACGGCGCAGCATTGAACTCGGCCGTGAGCTCTGCGAAAAAGCTTTCAGCCGGGTTAAACAGTCATTTAATCAAACTTTAAAGAGCGGTAAAATGCAGGCTGCGGCCGAGGAGTTTTCGCTTAAACATGCTGAGGCTCTGCTGGCGGCTATCGGCCGGGGAAAACTTTCCGCTCGGCAGGTGATAAACCGGATATTTCCAGAACTGCGCAAACCGCAGAAGGGCAAGGGCGAGAAAGAGGATAAGAAAAGCGCCCAAAAACCGGTTCGTGATGGTATCTCAATCAAGGATATTGATGATGTCATGGTGCGTTTTGCCAAGTGTTGCAATCCGTTGCCGGGGGATGACGTGGTTGGTTTTATTACCCGGGGTCGGGGGTTGGCAATCCACCGGCGCAACTGCCGCCATGTTGATCATGGTAACTCGGAACGTTATATGGATGTCTCCTGGAATCTTGAACGTTCAAGTTCCCATCTGGTTAAGATCAAGGTGATGTGTGAGGATGCAAAGGGGTTGCTGGTCGCTCTGGGAACTGCGATCAGCAGTCAGGGGGCAAATATCACCAGTGGCTCTCTGAAAACTACTATCGATCAGAAGGCACATTGTTATTTTGAGATTCAGATCAAGGATCTTGATCATTTGAAACGGGTGAAAATGGCTCTGCGGGGGGTTAAGGGAGTCTATCAGGTTGCCCGGATCAGTTGATGCTCAGAAGGTTTAAAGGCCGGGAACGACAAAAAACCGATATCATCACTGCGTGCCGATATCGGGTGGTCGGTAGTCGGGAATTACTTGATTATTTGGTGACTGCGCCGGAGCGAATGCAACGGGTACAGACTCTAATCTTGCGTTTCTGCCCATTGACAACCGCATTTACGCTCTGCAGATTGGGTTGCCAGACCTTTTTAGTCTTGTTATGCGCGTGACTTACATTATTGCCGACAAGCGGTTTTTTACCGCAGATTTCACAAACTTTGGCCATCTTCCTACTCCATAATAAATCTTAAGACCTTTTCCGAAAGGTTTTGGGCTTTCAGAGGGGCCGAATCTATTGAAAAATAATTTAATTTCAAGGGGACGCTGTTTAACACATGTCGCTTATAAAAATCAAGCATGAATTTATCTGGAGGTACTAATGGCATCCAGTAGTCAGAGCCGTTTTATCTTTCTCGGCGGGATTCCGGTTTTCGATTATATCATAACTCCTTCTCTCCAAGAGATCTTCCGGGCGGTTGCGAATGATCTTATCATGATTGACGATAAGATCCTGTTGCCGTTGGGAACTATTTTTGTCTGTCAGATTGAGGATGAAAAACAGCCATTATATGTTAATCCAATGGCTGCCTGTGAGGTCCAAAAGGTCAATGAAAAGTATTATTACACTATGGCTCTGGGCGGCAAACATACCGAGCATACGGGATTAAGCCTGTGTTCACTCGATCCGGCCGTGATATTAGCCGAGCTTAACCGGGTATACCCTGAGATCATCAGTGATGAAAATGATCTCAAACTGGTTCAGGTTGAAAAGCCGGCCCGGATTGAACTGGGCGGCAATAATCGAAATCTGATTGAGGCAATACGTTCTCTTTACGATTCTCCCGAGCTGGAATCCGAAAGTTCCGGCATAGAGTACGAACATCTCTTCTTCTTTGATGTAAAAATCCCGAAATTCAAATTGATCAAGAAATTTTATCATGACTTCAAGGTCACCATTGGCAATATTCCAGAGATGCATGTTGACGGCCTGCTGCCGCGTGAAAGTTATGTTATAACGATTGAGGATGAGGCGGCCGACCGGCGTCTGGATCGGATTGTCCTCTCCAATTGCACTAATGAAGAAGTGATTCCAGCGGAGAAACTGGCTCAGCGCTATTTTGATCTTGAGTATAAACTACGTAAGGACAAAGATTTTATAAAAACCAACCTGATTATAAATTCACTGACCAATTCGGAAGAGCTGCGCTTAGTCTGCCGTCTCCTGAATACTGCTTACGCCAGCTCAGTGACCACGTTTTTATGTCCGACTAAGACCCTGTTTAAGTGTTTCGATGCTTTAGTTGAAGCCCGTTACTACACTTCTCAAAAAGAGCGTTTTTTCAGAGATCGTGAGGAGCTTTTATACGATGCCGTGATTCCTTTTATCCAGTATATAATTTTGAATGTTGATGAACTTATGTTGCTTGACCGGGTCATCCGGCGTAAGGGTAAGGATGCAGTCATGCGGCAGCTGGTTCGGCACATGAATCAGGGTAAAAAAGGAGAGAATAACAAAGGCGGCCGGCTGCTGCTGACTGATGGCAGCAAAGGCGTGCGTTATATCGAACGTCTGACCCCGGCTCGGGCCCTGCTTTACTGGAAAAAAGCGCTGATGCCGGAGGATACGATCTTTAAAATGCGCTACGCCGATCGGCAGATTGTCTGCGGCGACGATTTTGTGGATGAGTTGAGTTCCACCCTGGGTGCTGGCGACACCTTTACCGGAATCTTCATCGCTTTGAAAGCCATTGCCTGGGATAGCGGCCATGCTCTGCGCGGAGCGACTCTGGGGTCACAATACTTCATTCGGACCCGCAAGCGGGCAACCATTAAGGATATTGTCGCGACCGATGAGCGCCATATCATGATGGGAACTGAGACTGAGCTTAGGGATATTATCTCCCATCACCTGCAGGAGAGCGGCGATCCCACCCGTTACGGCACGATTACCGATACGATTATAACCATTGATACAACTCAAGTGCACCACCCTTTTCG
>JAGGTT010000014.1 GCA_021163565.1 Candidatus Tharpella sp. | reverse complement strand
GAGCACCGCTGGGTAGCTATGTTCGGAATGGATAACCGCTGAAAGCATCTAAGCGGGAAGCCAACCTCAAGATTAGATTTCCCTGGACTTCGGTCCCTGAAGACCCCTTGGAGACTACAAGGTTGATAGGCCGGGTGTGTAAGTGCAGCAATGCATTCAGCTAACCGGTACTAATAGGTCGTGAGGCTTGACCATATTATTTCAATGTTATTTTTAGTGTTCGTAAGAGCGCTTATCCAGCAGAGCTGGATAGACTTAAAACTTAAATTCTCTATTATGTGATTGGAAATCTGTACCTTACAGTTTTCCTGGTGATTATAGCGAGGAGGTTCCACCCGTTCCCATCCCGAACACGGAAGTTAAGCTCTTTTGCGCCGATGATACTGCGAGAGTGGGAAAGTAGGTCGTTGCCAGGAATTTAATTATTAAAGCCCCAATAGTCTTTTGACTGTTGGGGCTTTTTTTGCATGATTCAGTTTTATATGTATTTCTGGGGAAAATTTGTCTCGTCGATAGTTGCGGAGTGGCTCAATCGGACAGGATTTCAAGGAGTTGGTTTCCGGCGATTGTCAGGGCTTTATTATTGTTGATAATAATGATTCCGCTACCTTTCGTTTCCAGAAGTTGAAAGTTGTCCGCCTCAGCCATTCTGGCAGAGATATCCATATCTGATTCGCGCTTTCGCAGATGCAGGCGCTGCTCCAAGTTCTGGTTTTCAGCCTTAATCAAAATACCGGTTAGGTCGGGATAGGATGCTTTGGCTTTAAGGTAATGATCTCGCGAACCGTTGATGATGACTTTCTTGCCATCCACAAGAGATTGCTCAATCTCTTTTCCGATTCCGTAACGAATCCCATACCGTTGCCAGTGCAGAACCAGTTGTCCGGCATTAAGGAGTTGGGAGAATCTTTCCTGATTAACGCTAATATCATCTTTCCCTGATTTTAACCGGGTCACATAACGTCTGGTGAAATGGTATGATCCATGGTTACTTAAGTTCTCCTTAAGATATTGAATCAGGCTGTCTTTTCCGGCTCCGGAAGCCCCCATCAAATAGTAGATTCGGCCATTTTTTAGCATTATTTAAGTAAATCCTTTTTTCTTCAGTTATGAGTGGAAATACACTACTAATAGGGTCGTAATTTATTGTCAATAAAATCTATCGGAAATAATTTATTAGCGTTGCAAAAGTTGAAGAAAAAGGTTAAATTAATTTCAATGTTTTATTTTTATGATTTGTCGTTTCTAGTGATTTCCTGATTGTAGGCAGTTGCAACGGAAGTACTGAAAACATTTTTAATTCATCATCGGTTATGAACCGCTACCGGAGAACCTTTATGATTTCAGCGCATACTTTTGATTTTCCCCCATATCGTCCGCCATCGGAGGCCCAGAGTATGCTGCTCCGGGTAACCCACGGTTGTCCCTGGAACAAGTGTGCTTTTTGTTCTATGTATAAGAAGTATCCATTCGCCCGAAAACCGATTTCTGAGATCAAGGCGGATATAGATATGATGCCCTCGGTTTACGGCCGCGGTGCTAACCATGTTTTTCTCGGTGATTCCAATTCCCTGCTGCTTTCGGCGGCGGCGCTGGTTGAGATTCTTAATCATCTTTATAGTGTTTTCCCCGAGCTTAAACGGGTGACCTCCTACGCCCGGGCTAAAACCGTGATGAAAAAATCACTGGATGATCTCAAGGCCATCCGGGAGGCCGGGTTGACTAGGTTGCATATAGGGCTTGAAAGTGGTTCCGATACGGTTTTAAAAATGATCCACAAAGGGGCTACAGCTGATGAAATAATTGCCGGATCTCTTAAATCCAAGAAAGCTGGTTTTGATTGTTCAATCTATGTTCTCCTCGGTATTGGCGGAATGGAGTATACTATGGATCATCGTCAAGGGACAATCCGGGTCTTAAATGCGATTGATCCTCATTTTATCCGGGTTCGGACTTTGACACCAATCCCTAAATCAGATATTGTCAGATGGATCGCCGACGGCAGCTTTACTCAAGTTTCACCCCTGGTCAGTATTGAGGAAGAGCGTGATATTGTGGCCGGACTAAATGTTACTTCGCGTTTTCTCAATGATCATGCCTCAAATATTGTACCTCTTGATGCCCAGTTGCCGGCGGATAAGGAGCGAATGCTTGCCGCTCTGGATCGGGGGATCGAATATTGTAAAAAAAATGAAGTCGGTTATGCCGATTACCGTTATCTGTAGGGTGTCTTGAAAAATTAGAATTTTTGTTCTAGTGCAAGGCGGACGAAGATTTTAACCACAGGAATACATTTAGTATTTTGAGGATTAAAATTTTAGTTCAACGCCGCAATTGGGGAAAAAGGCAATTTTTCGAGGTACCCTGTAGGTTAAACTTAAATTTTCAAGGTTGTATGCGGGAGAAAATATATGCGAGCTGACGGACGTCAATTTGATCAGATACGTGAGTTAAAAATTATTCCCGGATTTCTCGATCATCCGGCCGGTTCGGTGCTGATCTCTTTTGGCCTGACTAAGGTTCTCTGTACGGCCAGCATCGATGATGGTGTGCCGAGATTCCGGCGTGATTCGGGCGGTGGCTGGTTGACGGCTGAGTATTCGATGCTTCCGGCGAGTACCCATGAGCGTTCCGGCCGGGAGGTTAATCGTGGTCGTCAGGGTGGTCGAACCTTGGAAATTCAGCGGCTGATCGGGCGCAGTTTGCGCGCGGTGGTCAATCTTGATTGCCTGGGCGAACGAACGATTATTCTTGATTGTGATGTCCTGCAAGCCGATGGCGGTACCCGAACCGCATCAGTTTGCGGAGCCTATGTTGCCTTGGGGCTGGCTCTGTTGCAATTAAAATCGGTAATGGGTGATAACTGGAAACCGTTGCGCAGCCGTCTGGCCGCGATCAGCGTGGGTGTGGTTAAAGGTGAAATTCAACTTGATCTGAACTATCTCGAAGATTCGAATGCCGATGTCGATATGAATGTAGTTATGACCGCCGGCGGTGAGTTGGTAGAAGTTCAGGGTACGGCTGAGGCACACCCTTTCAGCCGGAAACAGATGTCGGGTCTGCTTGATGTCGCGGAAAAAGGGGTGAGTGATATTTTAGCTTATTCTGAAAAAGAGATATTCCAAGGCCGTCTTGACAGTTTAATAGCATAGAATGTCAGGCGGCAGACAGGTTTGCTGGATTTTTGCCGGTTAATTTCGAGCTGTTGCAGTTTT
>JAGGTT010000058.1 GCA_021163565.1 Candidatus Tharpella sp. | reverse complement strand
TCCCAACTCCGGCCCGGTTCAGCCGCAAATTCAGGGTACACAATCCCGATTTCCTTCGGAGAATCGGGTTATGTCCCCCAAATTTGCTGAAATAAATCAATATGGCAATTTATAACTTATGCTGAATAGTTACAAATTTTCTTGTATCCGGTCACATAAAACAATACTTACTGAATTGTCAAGCTACGAACAGATAAAACACCAAACCGGATCCAGATAAAAAAATGAACATTTGTTCGTTTTTTTCTTGACAAGACTCACATTCCCGGATATGACTTGACGATGAACATTCTGGTTTGCATTAAACAGGTCGGTAATGACGGGGAGATGAATCTATTTGACCGCCATGCATTAGAAGAGGCCTTGCTGATAAAGGAGCAGTTCGCAACAAAAATGCCGGAATCGGTTACGATTACGGTTGTAACCGCGGGCCCGACAACCGCCGCCAAGGTTATCAGACGGGCTTTTGGCCTCGGCGCGGACAGAGGCTATCATATCATCACGAAAAACAGTGAATATACTTCATCATTGGTTACAGCTTACCACCTGGCGGCTGTGGCGCAACGAACCCATTACAACCTGATCCTGACAGGAATCATTTCGGCCGATATGATGGCGGGCCAGACCGGCCCAATGCTGGCCCGGATTCTGGAAATTCCCTGTGCCACCGGAGTAGTTAAAACAAATCTTAATTTTAAAGACAATCTGATTGAAGTTGAGCGTGAACGAGAAAACGGCTGGCGCGACATCATCGCAATTGACCTACCAGCGCTGCTCACCATTCAGGCCGGAATAAATACCCCACGATATCCCCGCCTTTCAAATATGCTTGCCGCCGGCCAGAAAGATATTATAACCATTGCCGAAACTGAGATTGAACCCACTCCTACCAGGGAAACCTATATCGGCCTGGAAAACCCGGAAAAAACTAGAGCCGGACTGATGCTTGATGGTTCTCTATTCGATAAGGCACAACAACTATTTACCATTTTAAAAGAGAAAAATCTTCTATGAAAGAGATATTGGTAATCGGCGAAATATTCTCAGGTCAAATCCGACCGGTAACCTATGAACTGATTACCGCAGCCCGGAAGATAGAGGCATTTTTCATACGAGCCGGAGAGGATGCCCGTATCCGGGTCGTAATCCCGGCAAGCGACCCCGAAACCCCAGCCCGGAAACTTGCCGGAGATACCGGGATAGATACCATTGGCGTTAAAATAACGGAACTCGAAACCTATAACAGTGATCTCTACATCTATTGCTTGAAAAAGTTGTTAAAACAGTTAAACCCCTCCAATATTCTCATTGCCCACACCTCGCAGGGCCGCGATTTTGCCCCAGGACTGGCCTTGGAATTAAAATCTGCGACAATCTCCGGGGTCAACGGCATCCGCTCAGAAAAAAATGAGCTGATCTATTCACGACCGGCATTTAATAACAACAAGAACATGTTGCTGCGGCCGGCGGCCGGGCCGCTACGGATAATAACCTTGCTGCCAGGAAGCTTCAAAGCGGATATTGTAAAAGCGATAAAACCGGGAACAGTAGAGATTAAAGAAATTGATTTTGCCCCGACAACTTACAAGAAAAACCGTATCCGTCATCTACAAAGCCGGCAGAGATCAGGTGAAAATCAGGCCCTCAAAAAAGCGAAAATTATTATTGCTGCCGGGAGAGGTATAAAGAAGCCAGAGAACCTTGAATCTATTGCAAACTTTGCGCAATGTTTTGCCACAGCCGCCATCGGCGCATCCCGGCCTCTGGTCGATATGGGATGGATCGGTTATAAACATCAGGTTGGCATAACCGGCGCCACGGTTGCGCCTAAACTCTATATCGCCTGTGGCATCTCTGGCTCCTCCCAACATCTGGCAGGGATCAAGGAGGCCGATTTTGTCGTCAGCATCAATAAAAACCCGCAAGCCGCCATATTTCGCCATTCAGATATCTGCATTACCGCAGACCTACTTGAATTTATCCAGGCCTTTTTGAAGGTATTTATCAACAAAAAGGAACAACCGTAATGGTTAAGCTTTGGTTCATACGGCATGGTCAAGCATCGTTTGGAAAGAACGATTATGATCAGCTTTCACCTCTGGGTATCCGACAAAGTGAAACCTTGGGTGATTATTTGTCGAAAACAGGGGTTTGCTTTGATGCAATCTATTCAGGCGAGCTGAAAAGACAGAAAGACACCGCGAAAATTATTGCCGATAAATTGGGACTGGCCGACAAACTGACCCCCTGTAATCGATTGTCCGAATTTAATGAATATGATTCCAATGCCATAATTCAGGCCCAGCTACCCGAGATCATCAAGGAGATGAACCTATCTGAAAAAAATATGGATGATATCTTGGCCGACAAGCAACAATTTCAGAAATTGTTCGCCCTCATTGTGGAGCGCTGGATGGCCGGCACTTATAGTGAAGAAGGTGTGGAAACCTTCAAGGAGTTCCTGACCCGGGTCAAAGATGGGCTCCACACGCTTCTTGAAAAAAGTGATCCGGGACAACAAATTGCCATCTTCACCTCCGGCGGGGTGATCAGCGCCGGCATGCAAATGGGTTTGGGCTTGTCCAATGACAGAGCAATTCGACTCGGCTGGCGAATCAGAAACAGTTCGGTTACGCTGCTCGGCTGCCAGCGGGGAGCAACAGAGTATAAGGGTCGTGATTGCGCCCCGGAGATGGATCTGCTCTTATTTAATTCAACGGCTCACCTGGATCTGGATCCGGAAGCTAAATTGATTACATATCGGTAAACCAATGCACCATAACATTTTACATTCTTTCGATAAACAGTTTTGCCTCTATTGAAAGGATGAAACTAACGGAGACAGAAAATGGATTTTTCAACTTCAGATAGGATTCAGACTATTGTCGAGATGATCAATGAGTTTGTTGAAGCAGAACTTATACCTCTTGAACCGGAATTTCTGGTCAAAGACTTTAAAGAGCTCCTGCCGATACTTCGCGAGAAACAGGAGATGGTCAAAAAAATGGAGCTCTGGGCCCCCAATTTTCCGGTTGAGTGCGGTGGCATGGGACTTTCACTCCTGGAACACGGTCTGGTATCTGAGGCCTTGGGCCGCTCGCCTCTGGGCCATTATGTCTTCTGGTGCCAGGCCCCCGATGCCGGCAATGTTGAAATCTTGCACGAACATGGCACCGAAGAACAGAAACAACGCTTTCTTAATCCCCTGGTTCGGGGCGAAATTCGCTCCTGTTTTGCCATGACTGAAGTCGATATGCCGGGTTCAAATCCGGTCATGCTGGAGACCTCGGCGATCAAAGATGGCAACGACTATGTAATAAATGGTCACAAATGGTATACAACCGCTGCAGATGGAGCTGATTTTGCGATAACCATGGCGGTCACCAACCCGGAGGCGTCGACCTACCATCAGGCCAGCATGATCATTGTGCCGACGAGCACACCCGGCTTTAATCTGGTTCGCAATATCCCGGTTATGGGTCACGAAGGCAGTGATTATTTCAGTCACGGAGAGATTTTGTTTGAATCTTGCCGAGTACCCCAACAAAACCTGCTGGGGGCTGAAGGTCAAGGCTTTGTCATGGCCCAGGATCGCTTAGGCCCTGGTCGAATCCACCATTGTATGCGGTGGCTCGGGATCTGCCAACGGGCTTTTGACCTCATGTGCAAACGGGCCAATGAGCGGGTGATTTCTCCTTCCGGCAAAACCTTAGGCAGCCAGCAGACCATTCAAAACTGGATCGCTGAATCCGCCGCCGAACTACAGGCAGCCAGACTTTTGACACTTAACTCAGCTTGGCAGATTGATAAAAACGGGGCTGCCAAGGCCCGGGATTCAATTTCCACAATTAAATTCGTGGTCGCCAATACCATGAACAAAATTGTTGACCGAGCTCTTCAGGTTCACGGCGGACTGGGCATGACCGACGATACCATCCTGGCTT
>JAGGTT010000135.1 GCA_021163565.1 Candidatus Tharpella sp. | reverse complement strand
TCACCAGGACGCCACCGGCCCGGCGAATCAGGTCTGCAGCAAAGGTCTTGCGGTTAGCCGTCACAATCGGATCGACCCCGACCTGATAGAAAACCCGCTGCGGTTTTAAACCGGCAACCCGGATTTCAATCCTGGCAACCTCTGCTTTCATCTCTGCAATCACCTGTAGAGCTCGGTCTTTGACACCGGTTATAGCCCCCAGATTATGAATTGAGACATAGATAGTATTGAGATCTACCGGCCTGACCCGGTAGACCGGTATCTTAAATTTTTTCAGGGCGGCAGAAGTTTTTGCATCCTGCCTCTCGCTGCCGACAATAACCAGATCAGGTTCTAAAGCTAAAATCTTCTCCAGACTGGGATTAAAGAAAGTACCGACTTTGGGCTTGCCGGAGGTTGCCGGGGGATAAGTCGCAAATTCGGTCACTCCGACAATCCGCTCATCAAGTCCTAAGGAGAAAAGGATTTCCGCCAGACTCGGTGATAACGGTAGAATCCGTTGTGCATAATCCGGAATATCCAGAGTTTTGCCGGTTTCATCGGTTACAGTCTGCGCCGAAACTATTGATGAGTAAAACACCAGAAGTATAACCCAGAGTAATTTTAAGCTTACGGGGGGAGATTCTGCGGAAAATTTTAATGAAATAGGGGTCAGCATAAACAAAGATCTTCCCTTATCCTATGACGCCAGTCTGTGGACAACGGAAAGACCGGTACAGTACTGCCCCGGGAAAACTGCATGCAGACGACCCAGAAGAGAGCGTACCTGTAACGGCCCCTCATGACCCGGAGTACCGCTCTCTTTGATCCGGGCTAAGGTGTAATCGAGCTCCAAAAAATCCTGTTTACGGGTACAGAGAGTCACCAGATGTATGATACCCCGGCGCTCCTGAGCCCGCGGCACAACCCGGTCAACCATCGCCGCCAGGTCGGCATCCTGGAAAAATTCACCTTCTAATTCGATGATCATCTTCTCAAGCTCGGTACGCTCCAGAGCCGGAGTAAACTGTTTTTGCAAAACCTTATACTCTTTTTTCCCGATCACCAGCCCCCCGACTCCGGCGCCTGGCAGGTCATCACAATCGACACCGCCGAACATCAGAAAAAAGGTTATCTGGTTCCAGAGTTTAGAGTTTTCAACCGGAAAGAGCCTCAGATCCGGGCTTAATCCCGGCTCTGTCCGAATTTCAACCGCAACCTTCTGACCGAAGAAAACTCGAGCATACTTCTCAATCTCCGCCCGGGCCGTACTGACATAATCAGTGACAACCGCCCCTTCCGGCATCGTAATCTGCAGA
Organism: Candidatus Tharpella sp.; assembly: GCA_021163565.1. Taxonomy (GTDB): domain Bacteria; phylum Desulfobacterota; class Anaeroferrophillalia; order Anaeroferrophillales; family Tharpellaceae; genus Tharpella. The sequence goes on along the minus strand of JAGGTT010000135.1, from coordinate 5,328 downwards.
ATATTATTACGGTTGCGACCGGCTCCGACCAGATAATCGAGAGATTTACCGAGAAAAGGGTTTCGATAATTTATATAGCCTAAGAAACCGGCAATGGTCGCCATCAGAATTCAATCCCGCGCTGAGCCTTAATCCCTTTTTGATAAGGATGTTTAATCTCACGCATCTCAGTTACCATATCGGCCATCTCGATAAGTTCTTCCGGTGCGTTACGGCCGGTCAGGATAACATGCAGGCGCTGCGGTTTCCGGGATAGAGTCTTAAGCACCATTGCCACCGGCAAAAGTCCGTAACTCAAAGCGTAATTAACCTCGTCACAAACTACCAGATCATACTCGTCACTCAAAATCTTCTCGGCACATCTAGCCCAGGTCTTCTCGGCCAGGGCACAGTCTTCGGGTACCGGGTCGCCATCGCCAAGTTTGATAAAGCCGTGTCCCATCGGTTCAAGTGAAAAATCGACAAATTTTTCCGCCGCTTTCAATTCACCATAACGCCAGCCACCCTTGATAAACTGGATCATTGCGACCTTAAAACCCTGACCTAAAGCGCGAAAAACCGTTCCCAGTGCGGCCGTGGTTTTCCCCTTGCCGTTACCGGTATTAACGATGATCAAACCGTGCCGTTTGGCACTACCCTCTTCAGACATAAGAAATCTCCTACAGCCAAACCCCGGCGAAACCGGCATAAATATTCACAAAGTGATATCTGGGTGTCTTGAAAAATTAGAATTTTTGTTCTAGTGCAAGGCGGACGAAGATTTTAACCGGAGAAATACATTGAGTATTTTGAGGATTAAAATTTGAGCCCAACGCAGCAATTGAGGAAAAAGGCAATTTTTTCGAGATACCCATCTAAATTAGACCAGCTCTTTTCCCTTGTCAAGCTAATGATAAGATTCAGCGGGGTTATCTGATTAAAGAAGAGGAATGGAGAAAAACCACAAGGTATTGTAACCCTGAATCAGAGCCAACAGCTATGAGGCTAGTCATTAAAAATCCAGCTGGAAAGATAGCGTTCACCACTGTCGGGGAAAATCGTGACCACCATCTTCCCCCGGTTCTCAGGACGTTTACCGATCGTTACGGCCGCGATTGCGGCGGCGGCGGCAGAAATTCCGACCAGCAGGCCTTCGCTCCGAGCCAGCTGCCGGGCCATAACTGCGGCCTTATCGGAGTTGACTTTAACAATTTCATCAATCATATCAAGCTTCAGAATCTCAGGCACAAAGCCGGCGCCAATCCCCTGAATCCGGTGCGGCCCCGGTGAATCACCGGAGAGAACCGCTGACTCCTCGGGCTCGACCGCAATCACCTTTATTTCTGGATTTTTTTCGCGCAAGCCCGCGGCACAACCGGTAATCGTGCCGCCGGTTCCAACCCCGGCTACCAGGAAATCAATTTGTCCGTCGGTATCATCCCAGATCTCCAGAGCAGTTGTGCGACGATGAATATCAGGGTTAGCCTGATTGACAAACTGCTGCGGCATAAAGCTTCCGGGAATCTTTTTCTGAATCTCCAGGGCCTCATTGATGGCCCCGTTCATACCGGCTGCCCCGGGGGTCAAAACCACCTCTGCACCCAGAATCCGCAAAAGATTCCGCCTTTCCAGACTCATCGTTTCGGGCATAGTCAAAATCAGCTGATAACCCCGGTTGGCGGCGACAAAAGCGAGACCGATTCCGGTATTACCGCTGGTGGGCTCAATAATCAGCCCGCCGGGCAAAAGTTCTCCCGTTTTTTCCGCAGCCGCAATCATCGCTACCGCAATCCGATCCTTAACACTGGATAGAGGATTGAAATATTCGAGTTTAGCAATAATCTCAGCTCCACATTCGTCAGAGAGCGAAGCTATCCGCAACAACGGAGTCTTACCTACCAGTTCACACAAATCAGCCGCAATTTTCATACTTTTTCCCCTGTCCTGACCCGGTGAATCATGAATAGGATTGCCGGACTTTATCTTTTCCAGGATAAAACGACAGTTTCCTGATGGTAAAAAACTCCGGCCAGGAATTAAAAAAATCCCTCGGCCGTTTTCATACTACCTGGATTTCAGCGGCCGGGAATAATGATTCCGGAGCCGGCACCCATCTCTTTCCGCCGCTGTTCAAGCTGCATCTCTTTAATTTTTTCCACCACCTCAGCTAAAGCCTGCCGCATAGCCTCAGGAAAAGCTGCTAAAGCCTCTTCCAGATTGTCAGCCTCTAAAGGCGCCTGAAGCGGCAAAGGGCCGTCCGGCGACATCAACTGGGTGTTGCCAATATAGATGGTAGACCGACTTTTATCATCACTGCCGTCAAGATTTACAGGAATCATGACCTTGATCGATGCAATTTTTAAATCAGTAAAGCTCTCCTCACGGTAGAGATGGGTAGTATCCGGACTGAAATCAGTTTGCGACTCGTTTGCACTCATGTTAAAACTCCGTATATTTTAATGTTGAAAAACTTATCTCTGCCGCCACTTAAACTTTCCACCTAAACCAGACGATTAATGATGCTGTCAGTCAGGTAGAGACCGGAGTCGGTTATCCAGAGTCTACTCTCATCAAAGTCAAGCATCCCTTCACTTTGTAACAGCTGCGCTCTAGCAAGTACTGCCGCCACCATATCCGGGCCATACTCATTCCGCAGGGAGGCAAGAACTATCCCCTGCCGCAGCCGTAAACCCATCATCAGGGCTTCAGCAAAAGCGCCGCTGAAATTGACCGTCTCGGTTTCCGACCAGGGCACAGGTTCGCAACTGCCGCCGTCAGGCTCAGAAACTGCCCCCAGGAGATGTCGCATATATAGTTCCGGGTCGGCAAGGTTACAATAGCGTTCGACCCATTGTTCCGGCCCTTGGCGGCAACGTCTACCGCCACAGGCACCGGCACCCAAGCCGATAAAATCCTTGAGCTGCCAGTAGGCCAGATTATGCCGGGACTGAAAAATGCGGCTGCGGGAAAAGTTGGACACCTCATATCGATAGAGTCCGGCTTTGTCAAGATTATCTTCGACTAAAGACATCATCTCAATTTGCAGAGGCTCCGGAACCGGTACGATTTCCCCGGCAGCTACCGCTCTCGTGATCTCGCATCCGGATTCATAGGAAAGGGTGTAAGCTGAAACATGCTCCGGCGCCAGAGTTGTCAATTTATCCAGATCTGCGGCCAGATTTTCACAGCTTTGACCGGGCCAGGCATAGATCAGGTCAAGACTGATATTAGTGATGCCGGCCTGACGCAGAGAGGTAAAGGCCTGACTGATATTTGCGGCATCATGCCGCCGGCCGAGAAGCCGCAGTCCGGCAGCCGAAAAAGTCTGAGCTCCCAGACTTATACGATTTATACCGGCGGCCAGATAGCCTCTGATTTTGTCACGGTTAACATCAGCCGGATTCGCCTCAAGGGTAATCTCCGGGGCCGCAACAAAGCCCACCTCGCAGGCAAAAAAATCTATAATTTTGGAAAAAAAAGAGGGGGTGAACAGTGACGGCGTACCGCCGCCGAAGTAGAGAGTGGAAAGGGGTTTTGTCAATCCCGGCCAGAGCTTACGGCGAAACCGAAACTCAGCCAGCAGAGCCTTAAGATACTCTTTTTCCGGAACCCTATCAACCGCGACTGAGGGAAAGGCACAATAACTACACTTAGAACGGCAAAAGGGCAGATGAATATAATAATTTTCCGGCAATTAAACCAGTTTACCGGAGCTTTTCTCTTCAATATTCAGAGTAACCTCATATCCAAGACGCCGGGAAATCTCGGCTGCGGCTCTCTGCACTGCCGGAGCAACTACATCCTTGATATTGCTGTCAGTCAATCTGAAAGAGGGCCCGGAAACACTGATCCCGGCCACAACCCGCTTGGTGTAATCGTGAATTGCGGCACCGACACATTTGACATCATGATCGTACTCTTCATTGTCAACTGCGTAACCCTGTTTAAGAATCTGTTCCAGCTCCTTGAAAAAGACATCCTTATCGCGGATGGATTTCGGGGTACAGGCCTCCCAGTCTTTAACCGGAGGCAGAATCTTCTCAAGCTCACCCAGATTCATTGATGCCACCTGAGCCTTACCTATAGCCGAACACCAGACCGGCAGTTGCGAACCTACCCGGGAAACTACGCGCACTGCCTGATCGGACTCGGCCACGTCAAGATAGACAACATTATGATTACGGATAACTCCGACATAAACGTTCTCATTCAGTTCAGCACACAATTTCTCCATCACCGGATGGGCCTGACGCAAAACTCCCATCTGCCGGATAAAGGTCTGCCCCAACTCAAGACTTTTAATCCCTAAACGATAATTTTCGGTGATTTTATTTTGTTCAATATAGCCCTTCTCCTCAAGCGTTGCGAGAAGTCTGAAGACATTATTTTTGTGCAACTTGAGACGTTTGCTCAGTTCAGTTACACCGAGTTCATCAACATCTCCGCTGAACTCTTCCAAAAGGGCCAGGGCATGTACAACCGCCTGAATTATATAGTTGGATTTCTCTCTCTTAACCATCACGAACCTCTATCGATTTGAAAAATTATAAAACAGGTCTGATCCTCATTAAAGCCTGAGTCCATAGACACAAACGGCAACTTACTGCCAGTAATAATACTTCAGGCTATACCCCAATAAATAGCAACTGTCAAGAGTTAATCAAGAGCTAAACAAAACATTTTTCTAGTTGTGACAGAACCTGTAAATCACCTTCAATCACTTGATAATTTAAGAGCCAAAGCGATTGCAGCTTTCATACTGCTACTGTCCGCAATAAATTTACTGCTAATATCAAACGCTGTACCGTGATCAGCCGAAGTACGGACAAAAGGTAGGCCAAGTGAAAGGTTGACACCATCATTGAAATATAACATCTTAAACGGAACCAGGCCCTGATCATGATAGAGAGCGACCAGAGCGCCATAACGACCGTTCAGAGCCTGATAAAAGAGGACATCCGCAGGTACCGGCCCCACCACCGGAACCCCTTGTTCTTGCAGTATGGCCAGTGCCGGCTGGAGAATCACTGCCTCCTCATCTCCAAAAGCCCCCTGCTCTCCGGCATGGGGATTTAATGCGGCCAAGCCGATATCACCGGGAATTCCGACCCGCTGCATAAAATCATAGAGCATTCCGATCTGCTCCTGCAGCAACTCAACCGTCAACACTTCCGGCACCCGGGCCAAAGGCAGATGAGTCGTGGCCAGCAGCACTTTCAGGCGTTCACCCCAGAACATCATGCCCACACTCGAACTGCCACTGAGCTCTCGTAAAAGCTCAGTGTGACCCGGATAATTATGTCCGGCCAGATGCCAGGCCCGCTTCGAAATCGGCGCCGTTGCCAAAGC
>JAGGTT010000297.1 GCA_021163565.1 Candidatus Tharpella sp. | reverse complement strand
ATATTGAGAAATTAAGTTGTATTGATCTTGATGAACCCCGCCTTGAGGGGTTTACTAAATTTATTAGTGCCTGGCTTTATCAGGGCGATGACTTTACTTTCCTGGTTGATCCCGGGCCTCTGGCCACGATTCCTCATCTTTTGAAAGAACTAAAGATAAAAGGGGTGACCAGGCTCGATTATATTCTGCTTACGCATATCCATATCGATCATGCCGGCGGGACTGGGGAGATCTTAAAAAGCTATCCTGAGGCCCAGGTGATCTGCCATCCGCAGGGCATCAAACATATGGTTGAACCGGCCAAGCTCTGGCAGGGATCATTGAAAGTATTAGGTTATATGGCCGAGGTCTATGGTGAGATCATTCCGGTTCCGGCAGCGAATATCAGTTTCTCGGAAAAAGTCGGCAATACCGGGATATCCGTATTTCTGACTCCTGGACATGCGCAGCATCATCTCTGTTTTCTTTTCGATGATCTGCTTTTTGCCGGTGAGGTGGTCGGTGTGAGAAGCCCGGTGAAAAGTGGCATCTATATGCGTCCGGCAACCCCGCCTAGGTTCATACTTGATGTGGCCTTAAATTCGGTTGAAGAGATGCTTAAGCTCAAACCGGCAAAAATGGTGATCGCCCATTATGGTCTGGTGGAACCGGCTTTGGATTACCTTACGATCGGCCGAGATCAGCTTAAACTCTGGGTCAGAGGGGTGGAAGAGGTCGCCATGGCCGGTGATGAGGAGTCTGAGGAGAGACTTTTTCAGTGGCTGCTGGAGCATGATCACAACTATTGCCGGATCAAGGAACTGGATCCGGCAACCTACGCCCGGGAACGTTATTTTCTCGGTAACAGCATGCGCGGGATGATCGGTTACATTGAGAATCGATAGGAGTAAACAAAAAACCGAGGTATAATAACTGAACTTTCTGAGCTTGTCGAAACCGCAAACCGGACAGTAATGTCATTGGATGTGAAATTATGGATATCTTCCATATAGATCGTACCTATCGCAATATTCGTCGCTACCGTCAGATAGTATCGGTCTTCATTAAATATGGTTTCGGCGGTCTTTTAGAACAGCTCAATCTCGATTATTATCTGGCTTTAAGCAAGAGCCTGATTACATTTCAGCGTATAAAACGAGAAGATTTAATTCGTTTTTCCAAGGCTGAACGGATGCGTTTAGCTTTGGAAGAGCTGGGTCCCACCTTTATTAAACTGGGTCAGCTGCTTTCAACCCGGCCTGATCTTATTCCCAGTGACATCCTGACTGAACTAAGGAAATTACAGGACAAGGTTCCCGGTTTTTCCTATAGCGCAGCCCAAGAGCAGATTGAAAGTTCACTTGAACTGTCGATGGCTGAAGCCTTTGCTGAATTTTCCCGGGAGCCGGTGGCCGCGGCCTCAATTTCACAGGTTCACCGCGCCAGGCTTCATGATGGCCGTGAGGTTGCGGTTAAGGTTCAGCGTCCCGATATCGAAGAGGAGATCTCCACCGATATTGATATTATGTATACCCTGGCTGAGCTTGCGAGCAAACATATCAGTGAACTTGAACCCTATCAGCCCACTCTGCTGGTACGGGAATTTGCCAAAAATATCCGTCTCGAACTCGATTTTCATGTTGAAGGCCGCAATATCGATCGTTTTGCCAAAAACTTTGATCAGGATAGAACCGTCCATATCCCGGAAGTTTTCTGGCAGCGGAGCAGCCGCCGGGTTCTGACCCTTGAATGGATTGACGGAATTAAGATTGACGAGCTTGAGAGCCGGCCCGGGGCCAAATTCGACACAGCGGTTCTGGCCGCCCGGGGAGCTGATTTTATTTTGCGTCAGATCCTTGAATTCGGTCTTTTTCATGGTGACCCGCACCCCGGCAATCTCTTTGTGTTGCCGAATAATGTGATAGCACCCATCGATTTCGGCCTCGTCGGACGCCTCGATGATGAGCTGGCCGCAGCACTTCTGGAACTTATTCTGGCAGTCTTGAAAAGGGATGTTCAAGCTCTGATACGGGTTCTTTTCAAGATCGGGGTGGTTGATGAAGAGAGGGTGGACATGCGGGAGTTACGGGGGGATCTTTTCGATCTTATGGATCGTTATGTCGAGGTCTCTTTGCAGGATATTCACTTAAAGAGTCTGAGTCGTGATTTTATCCGGATCATAAACTATCATAATATCCGTTTTCTGCCGGATTTCATGCTTCTTTTAAGGGTGTTGATTTCGGTGGAAGCGACGGCCCGCAAACTTGACCCGACCTTCGATTTCTTTAGTCACTCAGCTCCACTGGTGGAAAAACTGGCTCGGGAACGTTTCTCTTCCGAATATATGCAGAAGCAGGTTACAGCCCAGTTGAAAGAGTTTGCTTCACTGGTTGAGATCATTCCCGGAACCACCCGGGATATCCTGAAGAAACTGAGTCGGGGGCACTTTAAGCTTGAATTTGAGCATTTAGGGTTGGAGATGTTCAGCCGTAACCTTGACCGGATTGCCAACCGGATATCTTTTACGATGGTGATTTCCGCCATCATCATAGCCTCATCATTGATTATGTCGGCCGACAACGGTTTCAAGGTGTTTGGTTACCCCCTTTTAGGGATTATCGGCTATATTATGGCGGGTGGGCTGGGTACCTGGCTTGCAATTGCCATTCTTCGTTCGGGCAAGATGTAGGGAGCAAATGTAGGGAGCAAACCTAGCGTTTTGCCAGTTTTTCTTTGATATACGCCTTGACCGTATCCGTATCGGCTTTAATAAGGTCTGAACGGCAGGGGAGATTGTCCAGATCTGCGATTGCGGTTGGTACAGCCGGTGGTCGGCCGATGGCTTTTTCGACGGCATCAGGAAACTTTGCCGGGTGGGCCGTGGCCAGACAGACGATCGTTCCTGCCGCTTCATTTTGCTGCCGCAGCCGACTGGCGGCGCAGACTCCGGTAGCGGTATGCGGGTCGAGAATGTAACCGGTTTTCTGCTGGATATCTTTGATGGTTGCAAGGGTTGCCTGATCATCAACCCGGGCCGCACCAAAGTCTTCCTGGACTCGCTTAAGCAGGCTCTCATCTATCTTAAGTGAACCGGAACCTGTAAATACTGACATCATCTCTTTAAGTTTCCGTGAATCACAGTCGTTTAGAAAGTAGAGATAACGTTCAAAGTTGCTGGCCAGCTGAATGTCCATCGATGGGCTCAAGGTTGGTTGAGCTTTGCTCGTTGTATAGATGCCGCTGTCGATGAACCGGGAGAGAATGTCATTGGCATTGGTTGCAAGAATCAACCGCTTGATTGGCAAACCCATCTTTTTTGCCATCCAGCCGGCGAAGATGTTGCCGAAGTTACCAGTCGGAACAACCACAGTTAAATCTTTACGGGCGGAAACTGGTAGCTGGGCGTAGGCACTGAAATAGTAGACGATCTGAGCCATGATCCGAGCCCAGTTAATCGAATTTACGGCCCCCAGATTAAATTTCTGTTTGAACTCCAGGTCAGCAAAAATTTCTTTAACCACCCGCTGACCATCATCAAAATTACCTTCAATAGCGAGATTAAAGACATTATCATCCAGAACCGAGGTCATCTGTTTTTCCTGAACCGGACTGACTTTGCCGTGCGGATGGAGAATGAAAATATTTATATTGTCCTTGCCGCGGATTCCATGAATTGCGGCGCTGCCGGTATCTCCCGAGGTGGCGCCGATAATATTTAAGGAGCTTTTTTCCTGTTGCAGGAGATATTCAAAGAGATTGCCGAGAAACTGCAGGGCAACATCCTTAAAAGCTAAGGTTGGGCCGTGAAAAAGTTCCTGAATATAGAGGCCGTCAACCTCTTGCAGCGGGGCCACCAGAGGGGTTGAAAAAGCGGCGTAGCTTGATTTGATGAGCCGGCGTAGGTCGATAGCAGGAATATCATCACCGATGAACCTGGTGAAGATTGCAAAGGCCAGTTCGGTGTAGGAAAGTTTCGCCAGTTCATTAATCTCATCCCGGGAAAAGGTCGGGATCGATTCCGGGAGCAGGAGACCGCCATCGCTGGCGAGCCCCATCATTACTGCCTGAGAGAATGAAATCGGTTCAATCTGGCCCCGGGTACTGATATATTTCATGAGTTTTAGAGTCCTGATTTTTTTATAATTATCTGGCTGAAAACTCATGGACAGCATCGATCATCGCCTTGGCATGGTCGATCGGGGTTGTCGGCAGAATTCCATGGCCTAAGTTGAAGATGTGTCCATTTCGATTTTCAGCCTGCTCGATAATTCTTTTGACCCTCTTTCTGATCTCCGGGATTGGGGCGAACAGGGCGATGGGTTCAAAATTTCCCTGAACCCCATGATCCGGGCCGATAAGATCCCACGCTTTTTTAAGATCCTGACGCCAGTCTAAACCAATTATGTCACCACCGGCGGCAACCACTTGATCAAGCAGGGTTGAGGCCTGATTCGCAAAATGGATTTTAGGGACATCGTAAACTTCTAAAGCATCGAAGATTTTGCGGTTGTAAGGATAGACATACTCCTGATAATCGAGCGGCCCCAGACAGCCGACCCAGCTATCGAAGAGTTGAACCACCTGGGCTCCGGCTTCAATTTGGGCTGAGAGATAGGAGATTACGGTATCGCTGATCATATCCATCAATTTATGGAAAACTTCTGGATTTGCATACATCAAAGTTTTGACATGCTGGTACTGTTTTGAGCCGCCGCCTTCGACCAGGTAGCTGGCCAGTGTAAAGGGCGCTCCGGAGAAACCGATAAGCGGAACTTTTCCATCAAGTTCACGGCGCAGGATGCGAATTGCCTCCATGACAAAAGGTACCGTCTCATTGGCATCAATGACTTTCAAGCTGGCGAGATCGGCCGCCGAACGGATTGGTTTTTCGACCACTGGTCCTTTACCTTCATAAAACTCAATCGCCGCCCCCATCGGTACCAGTGGTACGAGGATATCTGAGAAGAGGATGGCGGCATCAATTTCCATGCGCCGTAATGGTTGCAGGGTTACCTCAACTGCCAGTTCCGGGGTTCTGCACATCTCCCAGAAAGAGTATTTTTTACGCAGCTCTCGATACTCCGGCAGATAACGACCGGCTTGACGCATCATCCAGACCGGTGTACAGTCAACATCCTGCCGCCGGCAGGCCCGTAAAAATCGGTAATCATCTTTCATCTTGTAGAAAACTCCTGTAGATATATGTTCTTAAAATGTTCAAACTTTTTGTTGTCTGAGTAGCGGGTTTTACTAACATAATTGAGCGAACCATTCAAGAAAATTGTCAATCGGTCGATTTTCATTTAAGTGAGGTATGAGGATGGCAAATTTAAGTGTTGAGCTGTCACCGCAATTCTGGCGTGACTATGTTGCCGGTCGGAAAAATTCTTTGCCTCGGAAAAAAGTTAACGCTTCTGAAAAGTGGGATCAGATGGCTAAACGCTACCAGAATTTTGCCGATGACAAAGATTTTGTGGCAGAACTTAAATGGATTAAAAAGGGACTGCTAAGGCATGGTATGCTCGGGTCTGAACTTGAAATTATTGATGTCGCCTGCGGTCCCGGAACCCACTGTTTTACGTTTGCCGGGATCTGTCGTCAGGTTACTGCGATTGATGTTTCCGAAAAAATGATTGAGCAGGTAATCTTACGGAAAAATGGGAGTGAGGTAGGCAACCTGACGGTTGTGTGTCAGGATTTCTATGAGTTTAAGGCCCCGAATCTCTACGATACGGTCTTTGTTTCGATGAGCCCAATCCTGAATGATCTGGACAATATCGACCGCCTGCTGGCGATGAGCCGTCGTTATCTGGCCCTGACCTATTGGGCCGGGGTTCGTGAAAACCCCCTTTTTCAGCGTTGTTACCGTCTCATATATAACTCAGAATATCATTTTGACGCTTTAGATCTGACGGTGGTTTTCAATTACCTGAATGCCCTTGGATTTTCACCGGAGATAAGTTATCTGCACCCGGTCTGGAAACGGCGGGAGACCGTGGCAAATACTGTTAACTATATGATCTGGCATCTTGAATTTTATCGTGAATTAAGTGATGATGAGAAAATGTTGATTCAAGAATTGATTGTTGCTGAGGCCGATACGGAAGGTATGGTCAACTATTCTACCAAACTGCGTAAAGGGGCTCTTTTTCTTGATAAAAAAGCCGGCTTTTTTTGATCCTTACAACTTTTATTATCTTGGGCATAGTTTAAATAGTATTGACTTGGTATTGTTTATTTGTTATGAATTATCAATAAATAATTATTTGATTTTTTAAGTGATGGAATAGGAGAAGCTGATGACAAACATTAAAAGTGATACCTCAAAAGCAGTAAAAATTATCGATGGTGTCTGGTGGGTTGGTGTTAATGATCACATTAATCCTCTGTTTGAAGGGATGTGGGCCCTGCCCGATGGAATGAGTTATAATGCTTATATTGTCAAGGGGGAGAAAAAGACGGCTCTGATAGAGCTTTCCCGTAATGGTTTCGCCGAACCTTTCATCAAGAAAGTCGAAGAGATTATTCCTTTAGCCGAAATCGACTATATTATCCACAATCATCTTGAACCGGATCACTCCGGCATCATTCCGATAATCTATGAGAAATGTCCTGAAGCTCAGGTCCTGGCCACCGCCAAGGGCAAAAACTTTCTCGAACAATTCTATGGTGAAGGGGAGCGGGTTACAGCCGTTAAAGACGGAGATTCCATTGATCTCGGTGGCCGGACTCT
>JAGGTT010000096.1 GCA_021163565.1 Candidatus Tharpella sp. | reverse complement strand
TCTCCTGCACAACCATCCTTACCGCTGAGATGCTACTCCTGGCCCTCTTCCCCGCGAGCATGCCGACAATAGCTCTCTATCTGATTTTCTTCGTTTTTTCATTTTCAGCTTCAGCCATTGTCGTTATCGGTTTCACCACTACCAAAGAGCTTTTTCCGGTAGCTATTGCCGGAACCTCGGTCGGAACCGTCAATCTTTTTCCTTTCCTCGGCGGCGCGGTTTTCATGCCCCTGCTCGGCAAGATTCTTGACGCCTACCCCAAAACGGGAGGGCATTACGACCCGCAAGCCTATTCACTGATGCTGTATCTGCTCTGCGGTGCCGCCGGACTCGCCCTTATCTGCTCATTTTTAATGAAGGAGACCTGCCGTAAGCCTCTGCGAGATTGAAAATCGACAATTCAAATAATCAGAGAGAGCATATTGGTTCGACTGATGATACCGATAACCTTGCGCTCAGGATTGATGACCGGCAGCAGGTTTACTTTTTTAGAGATCATCAATTCAGCAATCTCGGCAATCGGGGTTGCGGGGGTCACGGTCAAACACTCCTGACTGTACAGATCCGCTACCGTACTGGCGGTCAGCCGTTTTAAGTCTTTATCCATCTTAAACGGATTCTCAAAGAATACCATTGAGTCAAGCAGGGTTATAAAGGTTGGGATATGAAGTGGTTTCTCAGTAAATAGAAGATCGGTCTCAGTCACAATCCCCTGTAAAACACCGTCTTCATCCACCACCGGCACCCCACTGATACGTTCTTCGGTTAAAAGCTGCGCCAATTCTTTAATATCAGTTGCCAATGTCACAGTAATCACCGGGGTGGTCATAATATCCTGAGCCTGCTGCATAAAATCACTCCTCTATTTTTTTCAGGTTACGGTATTAAACTCTTAATTTATAAATCGATCCTCCCAAAAGTCCAACCTTGGCAGAAAAACTCTCTTGTCGAATATTGCCTGTTTTTATCCCCCTTATCGGCAGTATAATCTGAAACCACTGGTTTAGCAACTTAGAGGCTATCTATTCTCTTGACAAAGCGATCGCTCAGCCGACCCCCGGCATGCAATTCGAATTTTACCGAAAACCAGAAAATATTCTTAACTTTCATAGGATCTTCCAAGCCTGGGCCAACAGATCATCAAACCAATCAGATTAACCGCACAAACACATAAAGTATTTTAATTATTAAAATTTAACGTAACAGGTCACAGTAAAGAGAATTAAAGCTTTTCAGCCAACCCCGGTTTAGACAGAACTTCTTACATTATAAGGTAAGCTGAAAAAGATTGACAAATGGCTTATAATAGTATATGAGGCGCACCGGTTTAAATAAACCAAAGCGGTTACACACGAATTCAACTGTTTAATAAACTCAATCAGGGATTCATTGTGAAACCCTTAAGTTCAGACATAAATCAATGGATTTTCAAGACGATATGGCGAACCATCTTGACCTGAAAACAGACTGAGATAACATACGGGCAGCAACCTGATTTTTCGGGTGGGTTGCCCTTTTTTTTACCATCGGCTGATAAAGCCGGTGAGAACCGTTAACCGACCGGTCGTACTATGAACCGGGAAAACTCAATTTCCTTTAGGAGGAACAAAAAATGGGATTAGATTTCAGCGTCTTTAACGCCCCTGAACTAGCTGACTGGGAAATCGCCGCACTGGCCGAAGAAAAAATGATGAAACCGATCACTGAGATCGCCGATGAACTCGGCCTGATTGGTGAAGAGTTGATTCCGATGGGCAAGTTTGTTGCCAAAATCGACTACATGAAAGTTCTTGAGCGCCTCAAAGATAAGCCTGACGGAAAATATGTCAACGTTACTGCCATCACCCCGACTCCTCTGGGCGAAGGTAAAACCACAACCAGCATGGGTCTGGTTCAGGGTCTTGGCCTGATGGGCAAAAAAGTTGTCGGCGCTATCCGCCAGCCTTCCGGCGGCCCGACTTTCAACGTTAAAGGTTCAGCTGCCGGTGGTGGTCTCTCGCAGACCATCCCGCTGACGCCGTTCTCACTCGGCCTCACCGGCGATATCGACAACATCATGAATGCTCACAACCTGATGATGGTCGCTTTGACCTCCCGCATGCAGCATGAGCAGAACAATAACGACGCTTTCCTCGAAAAGAAAGGTCTCAAGCGCCTCGACATCGATCCTAACCAGGTTCAGGTTAAATGGATTATCGACTTCTGCGCCCAGGCCCTGCGTAACATCGTTATCGGCATTGGCGAACGCCTTGACGGTATGCTTATGGAATCGGGTTTCGCGATTGCGGTCTCCTCGGAAATTATGGCAATCCTCGCCGTAGCTAAAGATCTTGCCGATATGCGTGAGCGTATGGGTAAAATCATCGTTGCCTACAACAAAGCGGGAAAAGCGGTTACAACCGAAGATCTTGATGTCGCCGGCGCCATGACCGCCTGGATGGTCAAAGCTTTGAATCCCAACCTTTTACAGACTGTTGAAGGACAGCCGGTACTCGTTCACGCCGGACCTTTCGCTAATATCGCTA
>JAGGTT010000195.1 GCA_021163565.1 Candidatus Tharpella sp. | reverse complement strand
CGAACTAAACCATCTCAAGGCCATTGATATCTTCGAGAAAATCTTCGAAATCGATGGAGGGGTGGCGAAATTTACCGGGATCGGCTTTGGCTTTGTTGTTGAGGATGCGCCGGAAAGTAACCAACTGATCGACCTGGGCATGAGCTGAAAGCTTGGCAGATTGAGGAATCTTTTTGTTGCACATCATGGTCAGCGCCCGATTCAGGTCCAGATGCCGGGCTTTCTCTTCAGCCTTGCTCATGTTTTTGGCGCTGACGACCAGGGCGTCAACCTTGATAATCTCCCCGGCCTGGACTGAGAGTGGGATCAGGAGAAGCGAGAGAATATAAAACAGAGATAGAGAACAGAAATAGATAATTGAACGTCGCATAATATTTCCTGTCGTTGAGAAATTATAAAGCTGGATAGTTACACTGATTTTGCTTTTGGCTATCCCGAGCTTGGTTGACTGACTTTAAAGTGGATATCCCGGACAACGCTGATCAGTGTGTTGAAATAATTTTCGACCGGGGCTATCAAGACTTTGCCGGTTCCGGAAAAGGTGTTGACCAGCCCCTCTCCTGAAACTATGGATGAAAATATACCTTTTGCAGCTTTATTGACACTGAGTTCAACTCCGGATGTCCGGGCTACGGCAAAACGCCCGTCAACCACCAGCTTTTCGCTACTGAGTTCAATTTCTTCGAGTGGCCCGGCGGAAACGATAACCACTTTACCCGTGCCTGCGACAACCGTCTGGAACCATTTTTCTCCTGAAAAAAGGGCACTGATGGCCTTGTTGGTAAAGGCTCCGATCTCAATCTTCATTTCTGAGGCATAATACGCTCCTTGATCCAGAATCCATTCGTCATTTTGCAAATTAAGAATCGTGAATTCCCCAAAAGAGGGCTCTAAAAAAATAGTTCCGGTACCGCTGATTATCGGTTTGATAATCTTCTCTTTGGTGACCATCGATTTGAGGAATTTGCCGATTCCTGGCACGCTGGCTTCCAGCTCCAGGTTACCTTTCATGTAATGCATGGCTCCCGCTTCATACCGGAATGAGCTATTTACGAGGCCAACTTTAACCATATTAAGTTGTTCACGGGTTACCACATCAAAAGTTAGCGAACCGGCTGATTCCTGGGCCGAAGGGGCCGGAACTTTATCTTTTACCGGGGAACCGCAATTGCCGCAAAAGGTTGCTCCGGGATTTACTTCGCTTCCGCAATTTGAACAATAGTGCATTATTAGTTTACTCCTGAAATACAAAAGGTGATTGATCGTGATGAACTAATGAAAA
The DNA here is from genome assembly GCA_021163565.1 of Candidatus Tharpella sp. Taxonomy (GTDB): domain Bacteria; phylum Desulfobacterota; class Anaeroferrophillalia; order Anaeroferrophillales; family Tharpellaceae; genus Tharpella. The sequence continues at coordinate 1,435 of JAGGTT010000195.1, read as the reverse complement.
GATACGGAATGGCATCAATCGTCGCAATCACCAGAATCATCGCCAAAATCGTCATCGGAATCGACAAAGTGTTCTTGTCCATCATCGTCACGGTAGACGCTTGACTTTTTCCGGCGTCCGCCTTTTCTGTTTTTAAACCAGATAAAAAATCCGAAACCGAGAATAAATAGCCCGCTGAAAAGAACATTGCCTAGTGTCTCTTTGGCATTTGGGTCTGAATTATACCAGGCGATGAAAGCCGCAATCGCAATTAGAATGATAACGGCGAGTATATATTTAAAAATCTTTCCGGACTTTGAACTTTTACCTTGGACCATAGTTCCGGAATAGCTCCCGGTGGAGTGTAATACTTTTGAGTTGGACTTTTCCGGCAGAGGTCCGGGAACCGGTTCTCCGGTCTCCAGTTGAACCCCGCATTGCTCACAAAAAGCTGCTTCTGATGGATTCTCGTGACTGCATTTAGGACAAAAATTCCCTTTTTGATTAGTTTTGTCGCCAATGGGATGCCCGCAATGAGGACAAAAATTTTCGGATGGGTCGACAACTTGGCTGCAATTTTCACATTTAATTTGAGTCATAAGCTTATAAGTCCATTTTTAGAGGGTTGTGGTAAATTTATAGTTATGTAATCATTTTTCGTAAGGCTGAATCAAGTTTTATGTCTCTTGCCTGCAAGCTTGAGAGAACCGGTTTGATGTTTTGGGCACCGGTCAGCGTGAACTTCCAGGATTTGCCGTTTTTGAAATGGATTTCAAGTTGGGGGTCGCTGCGATTGGCATTCAGTAAAGTCGGCCCCATAGCTCGCCAGTTGAAGATGCTGATGAGAAAACCCAAGTGGGTGAGCCATTTTGATGCCTGCCAGTGACCAAGTTTTACGGATGCTATTTCATCAGTTGAGACCTTATCGGTTCCCGATGGTGAAAAACGGATTATCTGTTCATCTGAAGAACGCAGTCCCAATCCTGCATAGCGAGCCGCTATTTTAAACATATAAAAGCCGAACAGGGTGAAGAGCCACATGAAAAAGGTAATACCAAAAAGGCCGCTTGAAAAGAGAGAGAAGATACCATCGGGGGCTTGAGTCAGGCCGATTCCCAGTCCCAGAGTGAAAAATCCGCTTACCATCATCCAGGCCACCAGGTCGGGACCGATAACCGCACTGAATCCGGCCCCATAGCAGAGAGTGTCTTCGGAAAATTTACGTCGTGGAATAAAGCTGTAGCAGAGCAGGCCGATGATTAAAAGTAGTGGGCTCCACAGGCTACAAGGGTGCCTGATACGAAAAGATGCTTTACTGAATAGGTAGTCATGAGGGCCAAGGTGTCGTATCCTGAGAAAATTTTCTATCCCTTCTCCCGATTTCTTGAGATAGAGCAGGGGGATCCGGCGGGGGATTTGATTGGCAATGTTTTGTAATTGCTTTGAACCGGCCTTG
>JAGGTT010000211.1 GCA_021163565.1 Candidatus Tharpella sp. | reverse complement strand
CGGAAAAATCTAGATAAACCGCATTGCTCTCACCAGCTATAAATTTCTTCAGGCTCTTAGCCACCTGCCAACCCGGTTTTGAGACTGCCAGCAGAGCATCATTCTCGGGGCCGTAGACCGCATAGCCACACTTTTCATCAACTGAGCTCTGATAGATCGTCGACAATGCTCCGAGACGAACAATCTCACCTTTTTCAAGATGACCGTCAAGCCCGATAAAGCTGTTTTGTGACCGCTTAATCGCGGCCCCGGCGACGATCTCGTCCAGATAGAGATCGGCGATTATTATGATCTCACGCATACCGGGATAAGCATTATCGGCCAGAATATCCCGTACCGGCTGCAGGCGGCCGCGATGATCTGCGGAGACCGGAGAGCTCTCCAGCAAAGAAAGAAGATCCCGGGCACTGGTGCGCACGACCCCGGCCAGCTCATTCAACTGATGCAGAGCCAGACGGCTCTTTTGATTGAGCTTCTGTTGCTCGGAAGCAAGCTTTTCGAGCTCACTCTCCTGTTTCAGGACTTCAGCTTTAAGCTCTGCAACCCGTTTTGCGACAGCGTCCCGCGCGGAATGGGCCGCAGTTTGTAGAGATTTAATTTCACTCCGGGTCAATTGATTTTCAGAACGAGCTTCGCGTTGCTCCCGGGCAACCTCAGCCAGAGTCTGCTGCAGGAAAGGGGGAGTTTTAAGGTCACTTTTTTCAACCCCTGAAGCGACACAAGGGAAAATCAATAACCCCATGAACAGGCTGACAATAAGCTTAAATCTCATGGTCGACCTCCCGCTACCGGCAGACGGACAAGATCAAATGCGCGCTGTTTCAAAGCCATCCGCAGAGCCTCTTTAACCGACTCCGAGTAGACCCCCGGCAACTCCTCCCAGGCTTCATGCTCACGGTTGAACCAACCCGCTCCGGCACCGTCAAGGGTGAGATAGTAGAGACCAATCCGTCCCAGACGTAAAACCCGAACCGTGGTTTCACCGCCGGCGATCGGTAGAACTTCCTCACTGACCTCAAAACCGCGACCGAAACCCGCCTCAATCTTCAAGGTTTCCATAACCCGGCGCAATTTATCCGGCAAATCGGCATCATAACTGTTTAAGGTATCAGCCAAATCAGCCAGACGCCGCTGCCGTTCAACCCGTGCAAAAGGCAAACCAGAAGCTTGAAGCGCCTCGGTTCGATCTACCAGTTCATCAAGATAGGGCTCTAAACGGATACCGATTTCAGCCATCTCTTTAAGTCCGTTCTTAAGTTTTTGGATCTCCCGCTGACGCTGTTGACGATAAGCATGCAGCCTTAAGATACGAGCCTCAAGTAATTTCGCCGCAAGCTTTAGATTATGAGTCTCATCAGCCAGAAGCTGTTTTTCCTGAAGCCATTCCTGCTGCAGTTCAGAGGTCTGCCGATCCAAAGCTACGGTTGCGGCTACATCTTTTTCAAGCTGTTCCCGTACCGGTTCTGCGGCCATCGATGGCGAAATCTGGAAAAGCAACCAGGTCAGCGATAGCAGTAAAAAAAATCTCGGTTTCATGGAAGTTCCTGTATCTAATCAGAAAGCTCAAATAATTCAGGTTAAAAATTAATGTGAAGATTTCTTCTATATGTGTTAACGTGCAATGTCAACAGTAAGTATAAACCAGCTCTACCTTTGACGACCCATACCATATTTTGACTTTCCTGTGTGAACCGAAAATCAGGGGTTTAATTATGCATTACACCTTAGCCGAAATTGCCGCGAAAATCGGTGGCGAAGTGCTCGGAGATCATAACTTTATAGTTACCGGCATCAACAGCCTGGAGAGCGCAAGCGAAAATGAAATTGCTTTTGCGGAAGAGAAATTTCTGGGCCAGGCGGCAGAGAGCCGAGCCGGGGCCCTGCTGGTTCCCCGGGCAACAGAAAATTTGCACCAGAATCTGATTATCTGCGCCCAACCCTTCCAGGCGGCCGGCCTGATTATGGCGGAAATCGACGCTGAAGCACAGCAGGTCACTCACTCTATCGCTGACAGTGCTACCATCGGCAGCGAGGTTATCCTGGGAGAAAATCTCCATATCGGCCCCGGAGCTGTCATCTCGGATAATACGATTATCGGTGATAACTGCCGGATCTACGCTAACACTTACATCGGCAAAAAAGTTGTTATCGGCAATGATACCCGCATCTATCCCGGGGTCGTCATCCGCGAGGGATGCCAGATCGGTAGCCGGGTTATCATTCACCCCAATTCAGTAATCGGCTCAGACGGTTTCGGTTTTCTCCAGGTCGGCGGCCAGAACCTCAAAATTCCCCAGATCGGCCAGGTTATCATTGAAGATGACGTTGAGATCGGAGCTCTCTGCACTGTAAACCGGGCCGCCCTGGACCGAACGGTCATTGGCAGCGGCAGCAAACTTGACGACCATGTTCATTTAGGCCACGGAGTCCAGATTGGCAATGATGTAATAATGTGCGGTCAGGTCGGACTCTCCGGCGGAGTCCGGATCGGCAACCGGGTCATGCTCGGCCCCCGGGTCGGCAGTGTCGACCATATCAGCATCGGTGATGGTGCCCGGCTGATGGCGGGAAGTTCAGCGGCCAAAAGTCTGGAAGGCGGCCGCGACTACGGCGGCATCCCGGCAATTCCTGTCAAACAGGCGCTCCGCCAGATGATGGCCGCCACCCATATACCCAAAGACAGAAGCCGTTTAGCGGTTCTCGAGAAAAAAGTTGAAGAGCTGGAGAAAAT
>JAGGTT010000156.1 GCA_021163565.1 Candidatus Tharpella sp. | reverse complement strand
GGCCTTTGTAACGCTTAATCGCCAACTCAACAACTTGGTCAACACATTCGCGAGGATTTGTCTCATCAAGCTGAATGTGCTGAGCCCCTTCGATGTGCGCCCGATAATTGGTTGTAATCAGCGGAGTACCGTAACATTCGGCAACCGGACTCAAGCCCTGTTTGATACACTGTACATCAACCGCCATGGCATCAACAGCACCAGTAACCAATACCGCTTCCGTTGACATGAAGTTACCGGCATGAGGAACGCCGTGACGCATCAAAACTTCAGCCCCGGAACAACACATCCCGACAAGATTTAAACCCGCAGCACCGGCGGCTTTGGCTTTTTCAATCAATTTAGGATCATTAACGGAGTCAATCATAGCTTCGAACATGATCGGCTCATGACCATTAATGACTATGTTAACTGATTTCTCATCCAGACAACCCATATCGACAATACCGGCAATCGGCTTCGGAGTCCCAAAAAGAATATCGGAAAGTTCGGTGGCGACCATCGAACCACCCCAACCATCGGAGAGGGCAACGCGTTGAAACTGACGGCTGATATTAACATATTCCTGGTCAACCCCGATATGCGTACGATGCATCATCTCCATGATCTCACGCATCGCACCACGCGGCACGATTCCAAGTTCACGCCAACGCTCCAGAGTTTTTTCCGGAACCCGTTTCATAAAAGGAATTTCACCTTCAACCTGGGTGTAGGTTTTCTCGAGCTCTTCGGCTAATTCAACAGCCAGCTCCAAAATTTCGCGATCTTTGACTTCGCCGTCAACCTCTACCGTAAGCGGAATATCAAGATAACCACAAACTTCTTTGAGCTTAGTTTCATCTTTAATCCGGAAACCATCGATTTTACCATGCGCGACTTCCTTGAAACAATCAAGCATACCCATGCCGTGATCGGTATGGGCGGCGGCGCCGGCAACAACCATGCGAGCAAAGTTACGCGCCCCGATGGTATCGATAGTCGCACCACATACACCAACCTTGGCATAAGGATCTTTCGGGCTCAAACGACAGGGACCCATGGAACAGTTTTTACAACAAGCGGAAACCGCCCCGATGGGACAAGCTGCCATATCATTGGCTCTGTGAAATGCGATCTGGACGCCGTCTTTAGTGGCTTTCTCCAACATCTGCACGGTACTCGCACAGATTGAAGCTTCCTGGATATTTAACTCTTTCTTTGCCATTGGTTACTACCTCCTTGATAGTGTTTTTATTGACGTTAAATTTAAGAACTCTACTTGTTTTCAATAACAAACTTTTCATTATGCTGTTTATAGAGCCGACTACTAACCGGCCTTTTAACAACGCGGGCATAGAAAAGCAAATACTGTACCACCTGCAAGCACCTCATAAAAGCTACTATGAACCATCGCTAACAACTGGCATCGGTGCGCATTTTTTTCGCGACCACGCATTTTTTTCGCGAATTTCTGTCGCTAACCTTAAGATTATTTTGATCCCAAGTCTCAGAACTGTCTTTTGCTATCTAGGAGAATAGTTACCGGACCGTCATTTATCAGCTCGACTTCCATCGCCTCACGAAAACGGCCACCTGAAACTTTAAGTTCCAACTCTTTAAGCCTCTGCATGACCGCCTCATAAAGAGACCGGCCGAGTTCGGGCGGCGCAGCCTGCGTAAATGACGGCCGATTCCCCTTACGAGCATCACCGTACAGAGTAAACTGCGGTACTACCAGAACCGCCCCGGAAATATCATGCAGACTTAACCGCATCCGCTCGTCCTCATCGTAAAAGATGCGCAGACCACTGATTTTACGAACCATATAGTCGACATCATCCTGGTCATCGTTCGCCCCGACCCCGAGCAGCACCAGGAATCCCGGGCCAATCGCCGAAATTTCCTGACCTGAAACCCTGACCGAAGCTGACTTTACACGCTGAACAACCGCCCGCATAATGATCCCCTTTTAATTAATCACAGCCGTCATTTAGGGTGTCTTGAAAAATTAGAATTTTTGCTCTAGTGCAAGGCGGACGAAGATTTTAACCGGAGGAATACATTGAGTATTTTGAGGATTAAAATTTGAGCCCAACGCAGCAATTGAGGAAAAAGGCAATTTTTCGAGGTACCCTTAAGCTTAAAACCTGTCTCCCAACCCGGCTACCGGTATTCCGGTAAAAGTCCACCAGCTTGACTTGCAGCTGGTTTTCCACTAAATTAAAGGTTTCGTGACTGGAACTTTCTAAGGAAGCTGAATTATATGGACAGTGTAAAGAGCGAAAATTCATCCCCGCCGATCCAGACTGAAACTATGGCGCAACTGCTGCTCAACCAGAGACATTGGCGTGAAGCCATAGATATATACCATAAACTCGGCCGGCAGAACCCGGAAAAGAACGCAGAGTACCAGAAAAAAATCATTGAAATCAAGGAGTATTTCAAACCCCAGCTCAGTCCTGAATCAAACCGAAAGATAAAGCAGACCCGAAACCAGATCAGTCACCTGAAAAAACTTCTTCAGGCGGCCATAAGTCAGTAGCTTTTAATTATAGAAGAGAATCATGAAAATACTTATCATCCACGGCCCCAACCTCAACCTGCTGGGCCAGCGTGAACCAGATATCTACGGCACCGAAAGCCTGGCAGAGATCAATCATAAAATCAGCACCAAAGCGGAAACGCTCAACCTTAACCCGGTCTGCCGGCAGAGCAATCACGAAGGCGTAATTATCGACTGGCTTCATAATGCTGCCCAGGAGGATTTTTCCGGCATCATCATCAATCCGGCCGCTTTCACCCATACCAGCGTGGCCATCAGAGATGCAATCGCGGCCATTTCACTGCCGGTAATCGAGGTTCACCTGAGCAACATTAATAACCGGGAAGAGTTCCGGCAACAATCCCTGACTGCGGCTGTCTGCAAAGGCTTAATCGGCGGTTTCGGCAGCAACTCATATCTGCTTGCCCTGGATGCCTGCAAACTGCAGTTTAATTCCTGAGACCGGAAGCGGACCGATGAACGCCCATCTTAAACGTCTGGAAAAGCTCAGATCTCTGCTGTTGCCGGCGGAATGCGATGCCTTTCTCATAAACCATTCGGCTAACCTCAACTACTATACCGGTTACAGTGGCGACAGCGCATATTTGCTGATCACCGCCGAAAAAAACTGTTTTTTTACGGACGGGCGCTACACCACCCAGGCGGCGGCCGAAATTCCAGCCTCAATTGACCTGATTCGGATTGCCGCGTTCAAAGATCTGGGCCGCTACATAAGAGGAAAACGAACCCTCAAACGTTTAGGTGCCGATGAGAATCAACTCTGCGCCGGCAGCTGGTTCAAATTGCAACAGGAAATCAGTCCCTGTGAGATCAAAGCCGTCGCGGCGACGTTATCTAAACCCCGACTGCACAAAGACAAACATGAGCTGAAACTTTTACGCCGGGCGGTGACGATTGCGGAAAATGCCCTGCAGAACAGTTTGCACCTACTGCAGCCCGGCACCCGGGAGAGTGACCTGGCCGCGGAGATCGAATATCAGATCCGTCTAGGCGGCGGTGAGCGGGCAGCATTCCCCCTGATTGTCGCCAGCGGCCCCCGTTCAGCCCTGCCACACGGCGTCGCCTCCGATCGCCTGATCAACCACGGTGACATCGTTACCATAGATTTCGGGGCCTG
>JAGGTT010000172.1 GCA_021163565.1 Candidatus Tharpella sp. | reverse complement strand
TCCCTGCCGTTAATGCAGAAATCCATATCGATATCAGGCATTGAAACCCGTTCCGGATTTAAGAAACGCTCAAAAAGAAGGCCATAGGGAATAGGGTCAATATCGGTAATCCGCATGGCATAGGCGACCAGCGAACCGGCAGCGGAGCCCCGACCGGGACCAACCGGAATATGATTTTCACGAGCATAATTAACAAAATCGGCAACGATCAGAAAATAGCCGGCAAAGCCCATATCACAGATTATTCCGATCTCCAGTTCAAGCCGCTGCCGGTAAGTTTGCTCAAGCTCGTCGGTAAAGTTATCACCGTAATAAGCCTTAATCCTGGGCATAACTTTTTCGAGACCAGTGAGACAAACCTCGACCAGATGCTGATTCAGTGATTTGCCTTCAGGAGGGATAAAATTGGGCGGCCGGTAGTTTCTGAATTCAAACTTAAAATTGCAGCGTTCAGCAATCTCGACGGTATTGGAAATGGCTTCGGGATAGTCCGAAAAAGCTGCGACCATCTCTTGCGGCGATTTAAAATAAAGTTCCTCTGGATAGCGCATCCGTTTGGGATCGTCCATATTTTTTCCGGTCTGGACACAGAGCAGAACCTCATGGGCGTGCGCGTCTTCACGGTTTAGAAAATGACAGTCGTTGGTGGCCACCAGGGGGACAGAACATTCACGGGCAAGTTCAATAATCTGCCGGTTGATAATTTTCTGTTCCGGAATAGAGTTTTCCTGGAGTTCAAGAAAAAATCGCCGCTCTGTAAACAGGTCACGATAAAACTCAACCTCAGCCCGGGCCCGTTTGTGATCCTGGCGTCGTAAGGGAGCGGAGATCACCCCGCCGAGACAGGCGCTCAGCGCGATCAGGCCCTCATGATGTTCAGTCAGCAGCTCTTTATCAATTCTCGGCTTATAATAGAAACCTTCAAGATATCCTTTAGTTACCAGCTGACAGAGATTTTTATAGCCGGTCTTATTCATGGCCAGCAGCACCAGATGATGGGCGTTATCCGATTCTTTATCGTTCCTTTTATTACGGCTTAAACGACCCTGCGGGGCAACATAGACTTCGCAGCCGATTATCGGTTTAATCCCTTTTTTTTCCGCCGTCTGAAAAAAATCAACCGCTCCGAACATATTGCCGTGGTCGGTAAGCGCGACAGCACTCATCCCGTACTCACAAGCTTTGTCGACAAGCTGCTTTATGCGGATGGCCCCATCTAAAAGGCTGTACATTGAATGAAGGTGGAGATGAACGAAAGGAGTATCAGGCACCAGATAAACGACCGTTAAAAAGAGAGATTAAAAAAATTGCCGAGCAATAAAAAGTGGATCACCTGTGAGGTTGTGGCACTAACACACCGGCAGAAGTTTTCCAAGCAAAAAATCATTGACAGTCCGCCAGACAAAGTCGAACCCGGCAGACATCAATCTCTCTCTCAACGATTTCAAAACCGAATTTTTTAATGAAGTTCATCATACTCGAGTTACCTCTTAAGACCAATCCAAAAATCTCTTTAATACCACGATCTTTTGCAACATATATCAACTTATCCATTAACAGGTAACCGACTCCACTCTGCTGCCAGTCATCGGTTACTACAATGGCAAATTCATACTCTTCGATATGGGGATAATAGATCAAGCGGTTGACCCCGATACTTATCTTCTCGCCCCCGATTTCGATCTCGGCAATCATGGCGATTTCCCGTTCATAATCAATCTGGGTAAAACGAACCAGCTGTTCCGGGGTGATTTCTTCCCTCAAGGAAAAGAATCTGAAGTAACGAGTTTGGGGTGAGAAGCTCGCCACCATACGGTGATGGGCGGCAGCATCTTCAGGTTTTATCGGACGAATCAGAACCGCTGTACCATCTCTTAAAGTTTCGTGAAATTCATACTGGTTGGGATACGGGGTGGTCGCAAGATGGGCGGGCGATACAATCTCAGTCCGCTTCAGTTTGAGCTTGGCGTCCACCGTCAGCAGACGACCCCCGGCGATAATTAACGGATCCAGAACAAGGGTTTCAATTTCAGGCAGGTCAACAACCATTTGGGAGATCCTGACGAGAATATCCTTCAAGGCTTCAATGTCAAAAGGCCGGATTTCATTACAACACTGAGAAAGTTTAGTTCGATTAATCAATTTGCCGGCCAAGGTACGATCTAATGGAGGTAAAATGACAGCTTCATCCGCTGTGACCCGAGACGGTAACCCCCCGCTACCGAGGAAGATGTAAGGCCCGAACTCGATATCATAACGACTACCGAGGTTGACCTCATAATCAACTCCTTCAATCATTTTTTCAAGCGTCAGATCAAAATTATCAACTTTTGCCTCAGCCGCAATCTTATGCAGAGCCACAAACCCCTTCTGGGTAGCTTCATCATTATGCAGATTCAAAAGGATTCCCGCAATGTCACTCTTATAGGTAAAAGTGTGACAATTAATCTTCATGGCTACCGGATAGCCTAGAAAACTGCACAACTGCAAGGCCTCAGCGAGAGATGTAACCTTGTAGGAACGGTTGATCGGCAGGCCGTACAAGGCTATAAGTTCACGGGTCGCATGTGAGCTCAGACTGGTAATCTGAAGGTCAAGGTATCCCTGTATCAGGCTGCGGGCCTGCTCCAGATTATTCTGATCATAGCCGGTTTCAAGACTGTAACGCTTGGGGGTAACAACCAGTTTAGAAAGTTTTTCATGATAACGAAGAGCATAATGACAACTTAATACCGCATCTTCGATCGTAAAGCAGATTCTGGTTTTACGGTCGTTCAGTCCGGCAACCTGCTCCGGAGAATGTTCCTGAGCACCAATCCACGTATAGACCAGATTCACTTTGGCGGCTGCAGCCGCAACTTTCATCTTTGCCGCTAACGTCATGGAATCAAGGCCCTGAGTTAAAACCACAATTACAATGATCGTATCAAACTCTCCGGCTGCAAATGTGAGCTCCAGAACCTTTTGATAGCGCTCCGCATCTGCGTCTGCCGCAATACAGATCGGATCAAGTGACCCGGAATATGGAGTAGCAAATTCCTGCAGTTTACGGCTGAGCTCAGGTGACAGGGCGGTGACCGGAATATCCCTTGAGGCCAAGGCATCAACGGCCATAATCCCAAGCCCGCCGGAATTAGTGATAATGCCCAGCCGCCGGCCCGCTGGAACCTCATTTTCAATCAGGTAATCACCGGCAGACAGCAATTCGTCGATACTCTCAACCCGGATTATTCCCGCTCGGCGAAAGGCCGTATCATAAATCCGGTCATCTCCTGACGGCCGGCCGGTATGTTTTTCAATCACCTTGCGACTCAGTTCACTCTTGCCGGCTTTAATGGCAACGATCGGTTTAATCATAGCAACCGATCGACAGGCACTCATAAAATTTTTTACATCTTTTATATTCTCAAGATAGAGCAGAATACAACTGACCCGGGCGGACCAGCCGAGATAATCAATCATATCGCCGAAATTGATATCATTCAAGTTGCCAAGACCGACAATATGACTGAAGCCACTCCCCCGCTTCCTGGCAATCTCCAGAGCTGAAGTGATTACCGCTCCGCTCTGGGAAAGCAGCGCCAATCTGCCGCCGGTAACCTGGATATTGAACAAAGAGAGATTGATGTGAGCAGCAGGTACAATAAACCCAGCAGAATTGAGCCCTAAGATGCGGATGTGGTTTTTCCGGGCACGGGAAATAATTTCCGCGATAAAACGGTCGCCGTCGACATCCGACTTGGAGCTCATTATCACCAGACCGCAGACCCCAAGAGTCCCGCACTGGTCAACCAGATCAGGAATCTCGGCCAGCGGCCCCAGAGTCACAACCATATCCGGTCGCACCGGAAGCTCATCCAGTGATGAATAAATGTCTGTTTTAGTAATCGGACATCCGGGCAGATGAGAATGACCGGAGTCAACCAGACACACCTGGCGGTTGCCGTCAGCCATCAGGTTACGGTAAAGCTGCCACTCTTTACTCTCAGGGTTGCAGGAACCAGAACTTACGATAGCAATAGCTGAGTCGGAAGAGATAACCGGAGCGAAAAATTTATCCAGATTATAGATACCCATAACAGCAAACAACCGGGAAAATGGAGAGGTAAATTTGACGGGTAGAATTTGATTGACTGATCATCCATCACTACTGTGTAAATCTATTTCCGTCAAGCAAAGTAAAGCAGAGCATATTGATATGGCAACATTAAAACTTAAAAAGACAAAAAAATCCCGGCAAAAAATTTACCGGGATTTTGAATTTACTGAATTGTTACTTGAGCTTTAAGTCGCGATCAGCATCTCAGCATCAGCACCCAAGATCTTATGAAGTTTCTTTAAGGCATTACTTTCCAGCTGCCGAACCCGTTCACGGGTTATACCAAGCTCATCACCGACATCCTGCAGGGTTTTGGAAATTCCGGCAAAAAACCGGCCGCTGATGACTTCTTGTTCCCGCGGAGTAAGCTCTTTAAGGGCCTGATTAATCATGGTCTTACGGTTGATCTCGGCCTCTTTAGTCAGTAGCAGCTCCTCCTGACCATCATTATCATCAGCCAGAAGATCAAGATAGGTAGTGTTGCTGTCGGAAATCATCCGGTCAAGAGAGAAGTCACGGGCGTTGAGCCGCTGACAGAAATCTCTGACTTTGGCATCGTTTTCAGAGCCGTCGGTCAGAGCATTTATTTCAGCCGTATCAACCTCTTCACCATCAAGAAATCCACGGACTTTGCTGAGTTTGAAGAAAAGTTTCTTCTGCAGCTGGGTGGTTCCGACCTTCACCAGGCTCCAGGAACGGATTATATAATCTTGAATATAAGCACGGATCCACCAGACCGCATATGAAATCAGTCGGTAACCGCGCTCAGGATCAAATTTCTTTACGGCCCGCATTAAACCCATATTGCCTTCTTGGACAAGATCCATCATGCGCATCCGGTAACCACGGTATTCACCCGCAATTTTCACCACGAAACGAAGGTTTGCAGTGACTAAACGATGAGCCGTCTTAACATCCTGGTTTTTTTTGTATTGTTGTGCCAGCTCGGTCTCTTTTTCCGGAGTGAGCAAAGAGATACGATTGATCTCGGCAATGTAGCTTGAAAATGAATCGGTATTTATTAAAGCTAAAGATTTTTCCATCAGATCTTCACCTCCATTTAATTATTAGCACTCTATCAGGTTGAGTGCTAATATAGCATAAAAAAATAGAAATGCAAGGAAAATCTCTATAATTCTTTATAATTAGAGGTAGTTAATAGACTTGGTGTACAACCCGCATAGCTAGCGATTTCCTAAAGGAATACCAAAGTCACGGTAGATGCGGAAGAAAAAATGCGGGTATCTTGCCGGGGTCGCAATAAAAGGCAGTTCCGTTTTCGGGTCGATTTTGGCAAATTCGGAAAAGATCTTCTCTTCAGCAGTATAGTCAAAAGCGTAAATCAGATCTAAATGAATCCAGCGTCCCTCCCACGGCAGAAAACGCCCGGCCAGAATCCAGTCGTCATCGGCAACCCGGGCGAGGATAGGATCGTCTAAGACTATACCCTCATCTTCATCCGGAAACAGCGGCACCATATCAAGGTAGCGGCGCTCGTGCCGGGCGGTCATCTGGAAAAGTGAGAAGCGGGTCCCCTTAAGATAAGCCTCTAAAAGCTGCCGCTGGAGAGCCGGGAAAAATTCATCATTCTGCTGTCCAAGATAGACCTCAACCGGAGATCGGCCATCAATCTTCTCACGAAAAATGAGCTGATCAACCAAGGCGCTGGTATCCCCATCTTTTTCCAGGTTAAGTTTTTTATTAGGACCGATCAAACCGAACTCTTTGCCAACCCGGGCAATAGTCGGGCCGTCAAAAAGTTTAGCTACTGCGGTATTGACTTTGGTCATCCTCTGTTTCAAGAGGTTATGTTCACGCTGTTCACGGCGAAATAGAAGCACAGTTGACCCCTGTTTAAGAATATAAAAGCCGGTTAATTAAAGATGATAGGGCCGCATCATCTTCTATACGGCCCTGCCCCTCTATAGCTTAAACATCTCCTGATGACCAGCATATTTTTCCCGAAGTTTTGGTTTTTCAATCTTGCCGGTCGGATTTCTGGGGATATCATCAAAGAAAAAAGTTCGCGGTCGCTTATAACGTGGCAGGCCCTGACAGAAAGCCTCCATATCAGCCTCGGTCAACCGGCGGCCCGGTTTGAGATCGATAATCGCAGCGACTATTTCCCCCAGACGTTCATCCGACAGACCGATAACCGCGACATCGTTGATATCTTTATGACCCTGCAGAAAATCTTCAATCTCGACCGGAAAAATATTTTCTCCACCGGTAATAATGATATCTTTTTTACGATCAACCAGAAAGATAAAACCATCCTCATCCATCTGCGCGACATCCCCGGTATAGAGCCAGCCATCCCGCAGAGAGCGGGCCGTTTCATCCGGATTTTTATAGTATTCACGCATAACCCCCGGACCTCTGACCAAGAGTTCACCTTTGCCGCCCTGGGGTACTAGCTCTCCGAGAGCATCGACAATCCGACATTCCCAGTCAAACCCGGGAATCCCGATGGCACCTACTTTATGAGTGTTGCCTATACCCAGATGGACACATCCGGGGCCGGTCGATTCGCTCAGGCCGTAATTGGTATCATAATCATGCTCGGGAAAGGTTTGCAGCCACTCTTTAATCAAACTCGGCGGTACCGGCTGCGCCCCTATATGCATCAGCCGCCACTGGTCAAGTTTATATTTCTTCAGATCAATACTTCCGTCTTCAATCGCGTTCAGGATATCCTGGGCCCAGGGAACCAGAAGCCAGACGATTGTACCCCCCTCTTCTGAAACCGCATCAAGAATCCACTCCGGTTTTGCCCCCTTAAGGATTACCGCTTTTGCCCCAACAATAAAATTGCCGAACCAGTGCATTTTGGCCCCGGTGTGATAAAGCGGCGGGATGAGGATAAGATTATCGTCATGGGTCTGAAGATGATGCCGGTTTTCGACAATACAGGATGACTCTAGATTTCCGTGAGTCAGCAGTATGGGTTTCGGCAAACCGGTGGTGCCGGAGGTAAAATAGAGGGCTGCACTCTCATCCGGGCTGAATTTCAACTGCGGATCGGCAGAATCACAATTGCCAACCAGATCAAGGTAATTTTCGACCCCGTCGAGATCACAGTCACCGAGACTGAAAAAATGTTTCACCGAGGTAAGTTCATTCTTCACGGCCGCAACCCGAGTGAAAAATTCGGGCCCGAAAAACATGACATCCGCTTCAGTAACGGCGATACAATGTTTAATATTTTCACTGTCAAACCGAAAATTGAGCGGCACTACCCAGGCCCCGCTCCGGAGAATACCGAAATAGAGTGGCAGCCACTCCAGTGAGTTCATAAAAAGATGAACCACTTTAC
>JAGGTT010000170.1 GCA_021163565.1 Candidatus Tharpella sp. | reverse complement strand
GCCTGGGGATCACACTGGAGCTGGGATCCGAAAGAGACCTGGTCACTGATTACCTGGCTGCTGTTTGCCGCTCTCCTGCATGGCCGCATGAATTCCGGCTGGCGTGGACGCAAGGCCTCATTTTTAACTATCATCGGTTTTGCCGCCATAATGTTTACCTTCTTAGGGGTCAACCTGATGCTGAGCGGCCTGCACTCCTACGCCCATTAACACCCCGAACCGTAAATCTTAAATCACTTATTAACCCAACATAACCGCCATCTCTTTTATTTATGCATATTGTCATCCTCGGACTTAATCATCAAACCGCACCGGTCGCAACCCGGGAACGTTTAGCCTTTACAGCCGAAGAGTTGCCAAAGGTTCTGAACCGGCTCAAAAAAGAAACTGGCCTGGATGAAGTGATGATTCTCTCAACCTGTAACCGGGTTGAGCTTTATGGTATATGCAGTGATCTGGATGAATGCCGCAACCGGCTGATAAATTTTCTCGCCGAATATCACCGGATTGAAACCGACAGTTTCGCCGACAATCTCTACTTTCATACTGATTCAGAAGCCATCCGACACGGTTTCCGAGTCGCTTCAAGTCTTGACTCCATGGTAGTGGGTGAACCTCAGATCCTGGGCCAGCTGAAAGATGCCTTTGCGATAGCCGCTGATGAATCCGGAACCGGTTTAATTCTTAATCGCTTTCTGCATCGGGCTTTTTTTATCGCCAAAGAGGTTCGAACCCGGACTAAAATCGCCAGTTGTGCGGTCTCCGTCAGTTTTGCCGCAGTCGAACTCGCGAAAAAAATCTTCGGTGATCTTAATAACATGAAGGTCATGCTGATCGGAGCCGGTGAAATGTGTGAGCTGGCAGCCCGCCATTTTATCAACCAGGGAGTAGAACAGGTTCTGGTAACCAATCGAACCCTGATCCGGGCCCAGCAGCTGGCCGAGGAATTCTCCGGCATAGCCTTACCTTTTGATATGTTTCTTAATCACCTGGATCAGGTAGACATTATTTTAAGCTCGACCGGGGCACCCGATTACCTCATTCATCCTCAAGATCTCATCCTGGCCTTGAAAAAACGTCGCAACCGACCGATGTTTCTGATTGATATTGCGGTTCCCAGAGATATCAACCCCAAAATCAACGAGCTCGACAACATCTATCTCTTCGATGTTGATGACCTGCAGGATGTGGTCACCGAAAATATAGACCAACGCCATCAGGAGGCCAAGCGGGCCGAAGAACTGGTTATCAGAGAAGTAGAAAAGTTTGAACAGTGGCTGGCCTCATTAGCGGTCACTCCGACCATCAAAAAACTGCGCCAACAGACTCTGGAGATCAGCCATCAAGAACTCAAAAAAACTCTGGCCGGATTCAGCGATTTAAGCGATAAAGAGAAACACCGGCTTGAGGCTATGGTTAACGCCATTGCCAATAAATTTCTCCACCACCCGATCAATTATCTGAAGTCACATACTGACGATGCTGCAGCCCAGCCTGCGACCATGATCAGAGAGATATTCAAACTCGATAAAAGTGATAATCCATAGCATCTTAAATCTATATATTTAAGGAGATTTTCTAAAGTGAGCGACATAAAACCAATCACCATCGGTACCCGGGGCAGCGCCCTGGCTCTGTGGCAGGCCAATTGGGTTAAAAGTGAACTTGAGCGTGAATACCCCGGTATCGTTGTCACCCTTAGGGTGATAAAGACCAAAGGTGATAAAATTCTGGATGTACCGCTTGCCAAAGTCGGCGGCAAAGGTCTGTTTGTTAAAGAAATTGAAGATGCCCTTTTAGCCGGTGAGATTGATCTGGCGGTACACAGCATGAAAGATGTACCGACCGAATTGCCGGAGGGCCTGCAGGTAGCCATAAACCCGCCCCGGGAAGACCCGCGTGACGCGTTCTTTTCAAACTCCGGAAAAAAACTCAGTGAAATGGCAAAGGGAGCAGTTATCGGCACCAGCAGCCTGCGCCGTATCGCTCAGATTTTACACGCTTTTCCCCACCTTGAGACTCGAGATCTGCGCGGCAATGTCGACACCCGTCTGAAAAAACTTGAACGCGGTGAATATGACGGTATCATCTTGGCTTATGCCGGAGTCAAACGCCTCGGTTGGAGTAACAAAGTAACAGAATTGATAGACCCTGAAACTTCACTGCCGGCGATCGCCCAGGGAGCTTTAGGCATTGAAACCCGCTGCGATGATGATTTCACAAATCAACGACTCGCCTTTTTTCAGGATGCCACAACCGCCCTGGCAGTAAGAGCTGAAAGGTCTCTGTTAAAAACCCTGGAAGGCGGCTGCCAGGTACCGATTGCCGGTCACGCCACGGTTGACGACAACGAGAGTATAACCCTGACCGGGCTGGTCGCAGCTTTAGACGGTCGTAAAATCATCAAAGCAACCAGCATTAGCAGCGACCCTGAAACCCTGGGTAAGACCCTGGCGCAAACCCTGCTCGATCAGGGAGCCGGTGAACTTCTAGAGGAGTGTTTTGCGGCGAATGAACAATAACTTCTGGCAAGATTTACGGGTTCTGGTAACCCGTCCGAAGGCCCAAGCAGCTGAATTCATGACCCAGCTGGAAAACGCCGGGGCCTGCCCGGTACTGTTGCCGACAATTAAAATTGTGCCGCCGCCGGATACCGAACCGATTGATAAAGCTATTCAGAACCTGAACGATTACCAATGGCTAATCCTGAGCAGCAGCAACGGGGTCAATTGTTTTTTTGATTATCTTGAAGAAAAAGGTCTCAACCACGCCAATTTGACCCACTTAAAAACTATCTGTGTCGGTCCGAAAACAGCTTTGGCGGCAAAAAGTAAAGGTTTTAAAGACTGTCTGGTAGCCAAGGAATACGCGGCGGAAGGCATCATTGACCTATTCTCCACCACCAACATCAAAGAGCAGAAGATTCTGCTACCCAGGGCACTCAAAGCCCGGGAGACTCTGCCGGAAAACCTGCGGGCCAAAGGTGCAACCGTTGATGTAATTCCGGTCTATGAAACAATTTTCCCACCCGAATCAATTTCCCGGATCAAACATCTTTTAGAGAACGAGTTGATTGACATTATCACCATAACCAGCGCTTCCGCGGCCGCCAATCTGGTACAGTATTGCCCTCCGGCCAACCTTGAATTCCTCCGCACTATACCTACTGCCTGTATCGGGCCGATCTCAGCTGAAACAGTCAGAAAAAACGGTCTCAATGTAAAAGTCACAGCAAAAAAGTACACCTGTGATGGCCTGTTTGCGGCTCTTGAAAAATACCTGAAAAATCTATAGATTTATAAAATATTTCTGCTAGCAGAAACCGGGCCCGTCATTCTTTTACATCTTTATCTCAACACAACATAAATCAACAGTCCATACTATCTCTGTTATATGTGAAAGCTTATAAAAGCAAAAAAAACCGAGTGCTCAGAGACCTTTACAGGCTTCCGGGCACTCGGTTGATAAATTAAACCTCTGTAACCGACCAAATCACTTATATCTTTTACAAATTAAGCGCGATCCATCACCAAACGAGGAACCGTAAAACCTGATTCGGTGGATCTATCGAGCCACTCGCCCGTAGTCACCTGCTCCCATGATTCAGCTTTTGCCAATACCGCCTGAACCAGTTTATGGTTTAAGGCGTGGCCGGTTTTATTGGCTTCCAAAACTCCGATCAGAGGCATACCCATCAGGCTGATATCACCGAAACAGTCAAGCACCTTGTGTC
>JAGGTT010000189.1 GCA_021163565.1 Candidatus Tharpella sp. | reverse complement strand
GAGTGGTTGAAGGGGGATGATTTGACTTTAAGGAGTTGCTAAAATAAGTTGTTTAAGGTATATCCGAAGCCGGTTTGAGCGTGCTTGTATAGCATTATTTGTATATCTATATAATTGTTGTTAAGTGTTGAGATAAGATGACAATAAAAGAAGAAACCAAAGCTTCATTTTCCCGCCTGCAAAACTTTCTCAGGGTTGTTCCCTGGTTGATATTGGTGTTTACATTGTTAATTTCCGGCCTGACTCTTTTCCAGTCTCTGCAGGCCAAAGAGAGCCTTTTTCGTGCCTGGGTAACCGAGCTGTCATATAAAAAACGGATTGAGTTTAAACGGCTGGTTGAACCGGTTGTAACAAATCTTAAAATCGCCCGGGACTGGGGCCGGGAAAATGGCTTCGCGATTGATAAAACGGAGCAGATTAATCGTCAATTTACGCCAATCTTAAAAAATATTCCCCAGATTCACGCGCTGATTATTGCGAACAGTCTGGGGCAGAGTTACTTTTTGCGTTATCAGGATGGCGGCTGGCAGAGTCGCTGGAATGATCCTCAGGCGCGGCCGGGAAAAGCTTTATTTTTCAATTGGCTGGAGGGCGAAGCGGCAGATGATGGCCAGTTTATGGCAAGTGATTATGATGCCCGGCAGCGGCCCTGGTTCAAGGAGGCGCTGAATCTCAACGATGAAGAGGGGATCATCTGGACAACTCCGTATAGTTTCTTTTTTGACGGTCAGATCGGGATTACGGCCGCCCTGTCCTGGACCAGCCGGAATGCAGCCGGGGTTGGCCATAAGAATGGCGGTTCTCGGGTTACACCCGCAGCCGAGACTTATGTTGTCGCATTCGATGTCAAGCTCTGTGACCTGTTAGGCTGGTTGACCGACCTTGAACTGGGGCCGGACGGTCGGGCTTTTATGGTCTCCGACAGTGGCAATATTTTAGGCAATTCAGAGAGTGACTGCCGGCACTCGGATAAGGCAGTATCGGTTGTTGAAAACCGGATCGATGAAAAATTTGCTCCGGCATTTGCGAAGTGGCAGCGTTCGCCTGAACAGGCGGAGCAGATCTTTTCATTTCGGGCCGCCGGTAAACCCTGGTGGGCCGGATTTGCAGCTTTGAAAGTGGGTGACCGTCATTTGTGGCTGGTTGTGGTTGTCCCGGAAAAGGATATCCTGCAGATCGCGGATTACCCGGCCACCTATTTTCTCTTGCCGATACTGGTTTTCGGGATCGGTATAGTTCTGTTTCTATTGTCATTCTCCTTTGTCCGGCGCCATTTGCATTCACTTGAAGACCTGCGTCGTGAAAATCACCGTCTGATTGAAGATGAGTTGCAGCGGGAGGCGGTTTTAGATGACCCGGCGCAGAGGATTCATGAGCTCATCCGGGCGGGTGAGAGTGAACGCTTGGAATTTAAGTCGACGGTACGCTGGAACCTGCATCAGGATCGGACCGGCAAGGAGATTGAAATCGCCTGGCTTAAGGGAATTGTCGGTTTTCTCAATACTACGGGCGGAGTACTGTTGATCGGGGTTGAAGATGACGGCAAGATCGCGGGGCTTGAACGTGATAACTTTGTCAATGATGATAAATGCCTGCGCCATATCGATAGTCTGATAAGTGCCCATATCGGTTTGGAGTTTTCCCGTTTTATTCATTTTGCCATTATTGAAATAGAGAGTAATAAGATTGTCGAGATCCGCTGTCAGGTCTCCGATATTCCCGCGTTCCTCAAAAAAGGCGAAACCGAGGAGTTTTTTATTCGCACCGGTCCGGCCAGTCGTAAACTGAAGCCGAGTCAGATGATAAAATATCTTGCCAGCCGTAAATCAACGGTTACGGACAAGGAAAATGGTTCCTTGGTTGACGAATGATAAATAAAGGCAATTTTTCAAGGTAGCCTAAATATAGTGAGGTATGATTATGATAAATAAGGGTTTGGGGTTGTTGTCTGTGGTTATGGTGATTTTTTGTCTGAGTGCCTGTTCGACAACCAAAATTACGAATTCCTGGCAGGATAAAAACTATTCCGGAGGGCCGTTTAAAAAGATTCTGGTGATTAGTCAGTTTCTCGATGAAGAGGTCTGCCGGATGAGTGAGCTGGAACAGGTTCGTGATCTGAAACGGCGTGGGGTCGCGGCAACTGCGGCCTATTCGATTCTCTCTGCCGGAGGGCGCTCTTCAGTCGATGCCATAGATGGCGCGATTGCGCAATACTCCTTTGACGGGGTGCTGATTTCCAAGGTTGGGAATCAGCTGGAGAAGGAAAGTATTGATTCGCGCAATGCCTGTATCAATCGTTGGGATAGTGATTACCGTCAGAATCAGAGATACGCACTCTCCCCCTGTCAGGTTGGTAGCGGTACCACGACGACCTCGATTTTCAGTTTGGAGACGAAACTGTATAGTGTCAAAGATCGGGCTTTAGTGATGACGTTGGCCTCAAAAACTACCGCAGTGCAACCGGCCTATGAATTAATCAAAGAGTTTGGCAAGGTAATGATTAACCGTTTGCAGAGTTCCGGTATGCTGGCCAAAAGTCAAGCGGAGAAATAGTCATGCAGGTTTCAAATCATTGAAAAAACCGACTGGAGTCCGATTCAAAGTGATTTCCGGACGCAAACTCAGTCAGTATCTGCTGCTGGCACTGCTGCCTCTGGTTGTAATTGGCGGATATTCAGCTATCCTGATCCTCTCCCTTCTGATTTTAAGTTTCCTGATTTACTCACTGATGTGTGTCACCGTTTCCGTCTCAATCAAAAATTATTTGCAGGTGGTGGCGGAAAAGAACCTTGAGATTGGCGAAAGCATTTATGCATGACAGTGTCGAAAAGAATTTATAGAGGAAGATGGAGATATGTTTGAGCGTTATTTTAAGTTGTCAGAGCACGGTTCAACCCTGAATCGTGAGCTCTTAGGTGGTATGACAACTTATTTGAGTATGGTCTATATCGTTTTTGTTCAGCCGGCGGTACTTTCGG
>JAGGTT010000244.1 GCA_021163565.1 Candidatus Tharpella sp. | reverse complement strand
GAAATTCACCAATTCATAACGTTTATCGACAATCAGCGGCAGCTGGACACTGTCGGCCCAGTCAGAAAGCGTCTCGCAGCGTTTCTGCCACTCGCTGTAAGGGTGAATATGGTTGTAGTAGAAGGCACGCAGGTCATGGCCTTGCAGGCGCAGCTGCTTAACCGGGTAGATCGCGCAGGGACCGCAGCAGCAGTGAAGAAGAATTTTCATAGGCTTAAAAAGTTTCAAAAAATCAGGTTGACAGAATAGCTCTTTTCCATTAGTTACACGCCTTCGGAAAATCTTGAGCTTAAGGGCTTAAATTTTTCGTTTGCTATCCCGGCCGCGGTTTTTACGTGGCCGACTTGTCTTATGGTGGGTATAGCTCAGTTGGTTAGAGCGTAGGATTGTGGCTCCTGAGGCCGAGGGTTCGACCCCCTCTACTCACCCCAAAAAGTTAAAAACCCGAAGTAGAACCTCTTGTAAAACAGCTGGTTTGACTTCGGGTTTTTGTTTTTTATACTTGGGCAACTATCCTCTTTAAGGAGTTATTATCAGTTTTAGGTTCCTACTATTTTGATTTTTCATTGTTGTCAATGAAAAATGGAGTGTTTTCTTCAAAAAATAGAGTTGTCCGGGATATCGCGGGGCCAGGAACGTGAAATTTTAGGCGGTTGTACGGATTTGACTTTAATTTGTCGGTCTGTTAGACAATTATCAGTTTTCACCTCTCTTGTACTTGAACAAAAATTATAATTTTCAAGACACGCTAAAGTTGACGGAGTATTGATGAGAATAGTTATTGCCGGTTCCGGGGAAGTCGGATTTCATCTGGCTGAACAGTTGGTGGTCAGCCACCAGGATGTTGTTCTGATCGAGAAAGACCCGCAACGCGCCAAATTCGTGGCCGACCATCTTGACTGCATGGTGGTTCAAGGTGAAGGCAGCGATCCGGAAACTTTGGCAGAAGCCGGGGTCGACGGGGCTAATACTTTTATTGCGGTTTCCAACCTTGACGAAGTCAATATCGTCTCCTGCCTTGTGGTTGCGAATGAATTTAAGGTCAAGACCAAGATTGCCAGGGTGCGCAGTATCCAGTATCGCCGCAGCGGGATTTTGAATAATGTCAATCTCGGGATCGATTATGTCGTCAATCCTGAAATCGAGGCCGCCCGGGCGATTATGAATATCATCGCCCATGGGGCGACCGGTGAAGTCCTGCTTTTTGACGATACCGATATTCAGCTGCGGAGTATCCTGGTTGATGAGAAATCGCTCTTCCGGGATAAGACCCTGCGTGAAGCTCGCGCCGCGATTCGGCACAATTTTATTATTGCCGGTATCAGCCGTGATGAAGAGGTGGTCATACCTTACGGGGATACCAAGATTATCCTGGGAGACCGGGTCTACATTGTTTCAAGTCATGATAATATGGAGAAAATTTTTGCCCGGACCGGTCTGGTGCGCCAGAATCTGCAAAATGTGGTTGTCGTTGGCGGTGGTAAAATCGGTTGTTACGTAACTGAATTTCTTTTAAGCAGCGGCCGTAACGTCAAGCTTGTCGAAAAAGATTATCAGCATTGCAAATATCTGGCGGAACATTTTCCCGAGGCATTGGTGATCAACGAGGACATCTCTGATGATAAGATTTTCGAAGATGAGCAGTTGCATATGTCTGATCTGCTGGTAACGACCACTCATGATGAAGCCCTGAATATGCTGACCGCACTCTATGCGAAAAGCCTGGGTATCAAACGGGTGGTGCCGGTAGTTAATAAGTCGAGCTATATCAATATTGCGGATAAATTGAAGATCGATGCGATAGTCAGTCCCAAAGCGAGTTCAGTCAGTGCGATTCTGAAATATGTCCGGCGGGGTAATATCAAGCGTATCTATTCAATATTTGACGGTAAAGCTGAAGCGATCGAGTTTTCAATCAACCCCTTCAGCCGGATCGCCGGCAAGATGGTTAAAGAGATGCAGCTGCCGAATGGAACGTTGGTGGTGGCCGTCAACCGGACGCAGGACGGGGTAAGTAAAAATTATGTTCCCAACGGTGAGTTTGTTATTGAAGCCGGGGACAATGTCGTTACCTTTGCCAAGGCGGAGCAGGTTGATGCCCTGGAAGAACTCTTTCTGAGCTGATCCGGGAAATTCATGAATCCTAAAATTGTTTTACGGATAATATCCTACCTGCTGTTGATCGTGTGCGTTTTTATGTTGACGGCGGTCGCGGTGGCGATCTTTTTCAATGAGCTGGAGGAGGCCAAAATCTTTGCCGCGGTCGTGGGGGTGACGGTCTTTATCGTCGGGAGTTTTCTCTTTTGTATTCGTTCCTCGTCGCAGCCCCATCCATCATTTAAGGACGGTTTTCTCTTCGTTACCGGCAGCTGGGTTATTGTCGCCCTGTTCGGGGCGCTGCCCTTTTATTTCTCCGGCGCGATCCCTTCATTCTGTGATGCCTATTTTGAGACGATTTCCGGTTTTACCACGACCGGGGCCTCAATCCTGACTGAAATTCAGAGTCTGCCACGCTCAATTCTATACTGGCGTTCATTGACTCACTGGCTTGGTGGTATGGGTATCGTCGTTTTAACCGTTGCCATCCTGCCGCTGCTCGGCGTCGGCGGCCTGCAGCTGGTTAAAGCCGAGGCCCCGGGGCCGACGGTTGACAAGATTACTCCGCGGATTGCTGAAACCGCAAAATATCTCTGGTATATCTATCTCGGGATGACGGTGGTTGAAACCCTGCTGCTGATGGGTGGCGGGATGAATTTTCTTGATTCACTGATTCATACATTCGGAACTCTGG
>JAGGTT010000207.1 GCA_021163565.1 Candidatus Tharpella sp. | reverse complement strand
GAGCTGCCGAAGTAGGGAGCTAAAAAATACTGGTAGAATTTAATAAGACTAATGCAGATTTTTTTTAACATCAGTTCAATGTCGAGGAGTGTAATCTGGGCCGCGTACTCTTGGCTAAAATCCCACTCAACTCATCCTCCGCCGCCCCTCTTGACAACCTGCTAAAGCTTTTTTTTACAACCAATGAATAATCAAATCCGGGAATAAAATCTGCTTTATGCTGTCTGTAGTACTCTCTGATCAGACGCTTTATCCGATTCCTGACAACTGCTCCGCCAACCTTGCGACTGGCTGTAATACCCACTCTGGCGCACTGTCTGCTGTTGCTCCGGCGAAAAAGTAATAGATGAGATGAGTGTATCTTGCGGGCGTTATCAAAAAGCTCTGTGAACTCTCGACGCCCTCTTATGCGCTCATCTTTTGGAAAACTGTACGGAGCCATGGGCAGCAAACCCTCTACCGTCTCTCTATGCCGACAAACGCTTTCTGCCTCTCTGTCTACGTCTTTTCAAAATTAAACGCCCTGCGGCACTGCTGCTTCGAGCACGAAAGCCGTGCTTTCTTTTCATCTTCAAATTACTGGGTTGAAATGTTCTTTTCATGGTATTGCCGTCTCTATTTTAGATTATAATTAGTCTCTATCAAAAATGGTAGTCCCAACGGGAGTCGAACCCGTGTCTCCGCCGTGAGAGGGCGATATCCTAGGCCACTAGACGATGGGACCTTGCCTTGTGTATTTGACGAAAACTGGCTGGGAGACCAGGATTCGAACCTGGATTGACGGAGTCAGAGTCCGTAGTCTTGCCGTTGGACGATCTCCCAAATATAGTGTCCGAGCGCGGCCTTTTAGCATCAAATCCCGTTCTTGTCAATAGACTATATGCCGGAAGTACTATATTTAGTGCATCTACACCTCAAAGAGATTGCCCTTAAAACAGATTAATAAAGAGCTGACTTAAACATCAAGATTTGCAACTTTTAGTGCATTATTCTCAATAAAACTGCGGCGAGAAACAATATTATCACCCATCAAAACTGTGAAAATATTGTCGGCCTCGACATCATCCTCCACCTTTACCTGCAGTAGCTTACGTTTTTCAGGATCCATAGTTGTTTCCCAGAGCTGTTCCGGATTCATCTCACCTAGACCTTTGTAACGCTGAATATTGATTCCTTCCTTACCTTTTTCCAACACCCTGAGAAGAAGCTTCTCTTTACTTTCAATAAGCTCTTCTTCCTCTTTAAAAATAAATGAGAACGGCGGATTTTCCAGACCTTTTAAAGCCAGACTCAATTTCAGTAAAGCCTGATAATCGCCGTTTCTGATAAGTTTGAAATCGATGCTGAGGGGTATCTGATTGCTGTCTTCAACTATTATCCGCCGGCTGTCAGAATATTCATCATCCAGAAACTCAATAAAATTCAGACCGCACCCCGGCAAGGCCTGTTTTAAGGTTTCCCATTTTGCATTATCAGCAAGATCCTGACGTTTACTGAAATCCAGTTTAATCAGCACTTTCAGCAGGGCGGCCGCATAACCTTTACCCTGCAGACGATCGATATGATCCTTGTATGATATCAGCTGCAGAAGAATTTCGACCAGCTGCTCGTCTTTGAGTGAGATATTATTGTCTTCCGCCGTAACCTCCATACCACCGCTGCTGTGACGAATGATAAACTCACTGAGTTCACGTTCAGTACTCAGGTATTCATGCATTTTCCCGCGGGTCACCCGGTACAGCGGTGGTTGGGCGATATAGAGGTGACCTTTTTGCACCAACTCTTCCATCTGACGATAAAAGAATGTCAAAAGCAGGGTTCTGATGTGAGAACCGTCAATATCTGCATCGGTCATAATTATAACCCGGTGGTAACGCAGTTTTTCCAGTTTAAAATCTTCACTGCCGATCCCGGTTCCCAATGCGGTAATCAGAATCTTGATCTCCTCGCTGCCGAGCATTTTATCAAAACGAGCTTTTTCGATATTTAAAATTTTACCTTTCAGGGGCAAAATAGCCTGATTTTTACGATCACGGCCCTGTTTTGCCGAACCGCCGGCGGAATCTCCCTCGACAATAAAAATTTCTGATTTCGCCGGATCCTTCTCCTGACAATCGGCCAGTTTTCCCGGCAGCATTGAACCCTCAAGATAGCCTTTACGACGGGTCAGATCACGGGCTTTACGGGCTGCCTCCCGAGCTTTGGCCGCTTCCACTATCTTCTCAATAATCACCATTGCAATTGCCGGGTTCTCTTCCAGAAACTGAGAAAGTTTTTCATTAACCAGAGACTCAACCAATCCTTTAACTTCACTGTTACCGAGTTTGGTTTTGGTCTGACCTTCAAACTGCGGATCTGGAATTTTTACACTGACGACCGCAACCATGCCTTCACGAATATCTTCCCCAGTCATACTGACCTTATTATTACCTTTGAGCAGGTTATTCTGGTTGATGTAACTGTTGATACTGCGGGTCAAGGCCGCCTTAAAACCAATCAGGTGGCTGCCTCCTTCATGAGTATTGATATTATTGGCAAATGTGAACACCTGCTCTTTGTAGGCACTGTTGTATTGAATCGCTATTTCGATACTTATATTGCCGCGCTCACCGCTTATGTATATCGGCTCCTGGTTGACCGGTGACTTGTTGGCATTCAGATATTCGACAAAAGAGACAATCCCGCCCTCATAGATAAACTCCTTATAGTGACCATCATCCCGTTCATCCTCAACTATAATCGTAATGCCGGAATTTAAAAAAGCCAGCTCTCTGAGCCGGCTGCTGATCGTTTCAAAACTTAAAACCGTATTTTCAAAAATTTCATGATCCGGCTGACAAATTATTCTGGTACCGGTAGTACTGGCACTGCCGACAACCACCAAATCACTGCATCTTTCACCTCGTTCAAAACGCTGTGTATAGATCTTCCCATTGCGTTTGATTTCGATTTCAAGTGAACTGGTCAAGGCATTAACTACTGAAAGACCAACTCCATGCAGACCACCAGATACTTTATAGGATGAGTTATCAAATTTACCACCGGCATGAAGCTTGGTTAATACCAGTTCAACTCCGGAAAGTCCGCTGTCGACATGAATTTCAACCGGAATTCCGCGGCCGTTATCCTCCACTGTTATGGAATTATCATGTCCTATAACTACTTTTATACTATCACAAAAACCGGCTAGAGCTTCGTCAATGCTGTTGTCAACCAGCTCATAAACCAGATGATGCAAACCAGACACATCAGTACTGCCAATATACATGGAAGGTCGCTTACGTACCGCTTCAAGGCCTTCTAAAACCTTGATTTTGTCCACATTATAATCATTCGTCATAATTAATTATCCTTAAAATTTATCTTAAAAATATCACTTCGGATAAAACTTAATTTTTACTTAGTCTATTATAGGTTTGATTCTGAATAGAGCCTAACTGATCGGCATAATGCCGCACATGTAATGTTCGTTTTCCAAGCCCTTTATAAGACAAGGCTGATTTTTGTTATTAATCTCCAGGATTATTTTTTCATCCGGTACTGCCTGGAGAAAATCAAGCAGATAATTTATGTTGAAAATTATCTGAAAGGGCTCACCCTTGTAGTCAACCGTCAATTTAGTACTGCCATGCCCTCTTTCCGGATTATCAAAGGACACTTCCAGACCGGCCGCTGTGAAATTAAGAAATACTCCTTTGTAATTATCTTCAGCCAGGAGATTCATCTGTCTTAAGGTACTTAAAAGAAGATCTTTATCAAGTTCAATATGGTGAATGAAACTATCTGGAATCATTTTGCGATAATCCGGAAAATCACCCTGTAACATTCGCAAAGAGATAATAAAACCTCTTCCCCAAATAACTACTTCGCTCTTTTCAAAGCCCAGGTTTAAAGTCTCTTTTTCAGAAAAAACACTCTTTATTTCAATCAGACTCTTACGGGAAAATATTTTTTTAGACCCAAAATTAATTGAACCCGAGATCTGATCGGTACGGGCAACTGAAACTCGATGACCATTGGTTGCAATTAACGAAAACAGATGTGAACCTAAGGATATCTCCTTTTCAGATTTGGATAAATCATCACCTATCAAACCATTAACCGGCTCAATTTCTAAAAAAACTCCCTGAAGATTATATCGAGGATCGGAAATTTTGGCGATTGAGAAGATGGTCAAATCGATAAGCTGAGCAAAAGTATCACTTTCAATATTTAACGACTGCTCCGGTAAAGCAAAGCTTATTTCAGGAAACTCATCGATATCCGTACTCAATATATTGAATGAGCTTTTACTGTCAGCAATTGTAATCAGGCTGGTATTGCTATCTTGAAAAATAGATATATTTTCGTCATTTAAACTTCTGACAATATCATATATTCTTTTTCCATTGAGCGAAATAGTTCCTTCAGTTGTTATTTCAGCATCAATTGTACCTTGGGCACTACAGTTCTGGTCAAATGCTATTATCTGTAACTGACTATCTACAGCCTTAATCAGAATATTTTCCGAATTATTGAGCGAAGATGATTTTTCCAAAATAGATTGGACTTTCTGTAAACAGTTACTCAACCGATTACGATTTGTAATTATTTTCATAACTACCCCTTAATTTTTCTTAAATGAAAGGATAATATAGTTTGGGTTTTAAACTATATTAAAAATATTTAAAAACTTTAAATAATAGTAATAATAAAGCCTGTTAGGTTATGGATAAGATAAATAAATAGTTTATTTTATTAAATTTTCACAGTTAATAAAACTGTTGAAAATTAGAAGCGTAAAAAGAAAAAATGTTGATAACTGCGAAGCTGTTAACTGGAGTCCACCGGATAAATTTTGTTAACAGTAATTAGACAGCTATTTTTGAGAAATTAACAACTTATCAACAAAAAAATTTCAGTTTATAATCATTAAAATTATGGAGAGGTTATACTCTCTTTCAAGGTTTCTACAGTCGCAGCTATCTTTTTATCAAGAGCTATATCTTTTTCGATTTTGCTGCAGGCGTACATAACGGTGGCATGATCTTTCCCGCCGAACTTGTTGCCTATTTCAGGATATGATTCTTCAGTTATGGTTCGCGATAAATACATGGCTATCTGCCGGGGGAAAACAATTTTTTTAGTTTTTTTACGAGACAATATATCTTTGGTACCGATTTTGAAATGATCAGCGACAGTTTTTATAACCTCTTCTACTGTGATGCTGACTTCATCCCATGAGAGAAGATTGAAATCTTCCAAGGTCTTTTTCGCAAACGAGATATCAATGGAGTCGTGATCCTTCATTGAAGCATACATGGCAACCCGTTTCAAAATACCGATTATACGGCGTATATCAAGGTTGGCTAAGTGTTCAGCAAGAAAAAAAGCGACCTCTTTGCTTAATGGAATATTTTCGTGTTTAGCCTTATTGATCAAAATGGCGACCAGGGTTTCTTTGTCGGGAGGTTGGATATCGGCAATAAGTCCCATTTGAAAACGTGAGCGTAAACGATCTTCAAGTTTCGGAATATCATTGGGAAAGCGATCACTGGTCATGACTATCTGTTTCTGATTTTTCTCCAGCGTATTAAAAGTGTGAAAAAATTCCTCTTCGGTTCTCTCTTTACCTGCAATAAAATGGATGTCATCAATAAGGAGGATATCTATCTGGCGGTATTTGTTACGAAATTCAGACATATTACCATCACCGATGGCATCAACCATTTCATTGGTAAAATCTTCAGAAGTAACATAACAGATGTTTAAATCATGGTTTTGCTCTTTGGCATAATTGCCGATCGCATTCAAGAGATGGGTTTTGCCTAAACCAGGCACACTGTAGATAAAGAGCGGATTATAGTTAAAACCGGGTTGTTTGGCAACTGCCTGAGAGGCGGCATGGCAGAACTGATTGGGGGAACCGACGACAAAATTGTCAAAAGTGAACTCCGGTTTTAAGTTTTCATAAAGCGATTTTTTCGGTTGAGTGGCTTCTGCTGAGGTATAAGTCGTTTTCAGGTGAGGTTTTTTCTTTTTACTGATTGAAGTTTTGATCGTAAATGGAGAATTAGCGATAGATGAAGCCACATTAGAGAAGGTTTTAGCATGTTTTTCCTGAACCCACTCTTTGACGAAACGATTAGGAAATTCGATAGAGACAGTATTGTCAGTGATCTCTATAAGTTCGATATCCTTAAAAAAAGTGTTAAAATCACGACTACCGACATCGTTCTGGATCTGTTTAAGAATTTGCAACCAGAACTTTTTCTTATCCATAACTTAATCTTTCCCATTCTAAACTGGCAAACTTAATTGAATTGAAAAACCACAGTAATATCAATATGTTAAAATATTTGTATTGGGTTTTTTACTGAACTGCTGATCATAGCAGGAATGACTAATTTTGACAACTGGAAAGTTTTGTTGTAGAGAACCTTTTTTTAGATGAAATTTTTAATTATTGAACTAAATCGGATCTTATGAACAGTTTTGAACTTACGCTGCTTTTTTTATTAGCGGTTTTAACGGATTTCAAATTTGCGGATAGTTTATTGCAAAACCTTCATCCTGTAATTGGGATTGGATACCTGATAAATATTCTGGAGAATTTTTTCTATCCGGTATCAAAGAATCAGAAAAAGGAGTTTGTCAGCGGATTTATTCTGACGGTAACAGTCGTTTTAAGTAGCTATCTGGTGGTGAAGACTTTACTTTTTGTCAGTTCACGTTCGGGCATGCTTTTTTTCTACCCGATTTTTTTCTATCTGGTTTATAGCGCTATCGCCTGTGGTGGTCTGGCCCGAGAGGCGCAAAATGTTCTTACAGCTCTGCAAACCAATGGTGTAGTTGAAGCTCGTGTAGCTCTGGCTCGGATTGTTGGGCGTGAGACCGATCAATTAGGTGAGGAAGAGATATGCCGGGCGGTAATTGAGACTGTGGCGGAAAATTTTAGTGACGGGGTCGTGGCCCCGCTTTTTTATTTTTGGCTTGGGGGATTGCCGCTGGCCTGGGCGTATAAAGCGGTAAACACTTTGGATTCAATGCTGGGTTACAAGGATCAACGCTATCTCTATTTTGGTCGCAGTGCGGCATATCTGGATGATATCGCAAATTTTATTCCGGCTCGTTTGAGTGCACTTCTGCTTATCGCAGCTGCCGCTATAAAAAGTTTGGACTGGCGTTTCGGGTGGCAGATTCTCAAACGTGACCGCCGGGCCCATGCGAGTCCCAATTGCGGTTATCCGGAAGCCGCGATGGCCGGCATTTTAGGTTTGCGTCTGGGTGGAGATAATTATTATCACGGTCAACTTGTAAAAAAACCATATATCGGTGAGCCTTTGAATCAGGTTACCGGTCAGGATATATTAAAAGCGATAAGTCTTCTTCATTTAAGTACAGCCCTTTGTGTCGTTGCCGTGTTGCTGCTCCAGGTTTCAAAATGATAATTTTTAGCCAGAGTGTTATGATTAATAACTGAAGTTTACGGATTTATAGAGTGACGGGTTGCGAACCATATAAAAGTTAAGGAATTTATCCAGTGCAGGAAAGCAATGAAAAGGGTATGGCGGTACATGGTGGCGAAGTTTTTCGGCTCGCGTCCCTAAGCGGAATTGAACCTGATACGATTATAGATTTTTCTGCTAATATTAATCCTCTGGGGTTACCTCCCGGGGTTGATCTGGCTCTACGGCAGGCTCTGCAAAATCTCTCTAACTATCCTGAGATTGATGCTGTAACTCTGCGTTCAAAAGTGGCAGACCGGCACCAGTTGCCAATTGACAGTGTTATTGTCGGTAACGGCTCAAGTGCACTCATTTACCTGTTGGCTCGAGCTTTAAAACCGAAAAAATCGCTCATCTGGTCACCGACATTTTCCGAATATGAACGCGCCTTAAAACAGGTTCAGAGTGAAGTCGTAAACCTGAACTGTTTAAATCCTGAAAAAAGTATTTCATTGGATGAAATTATTGCAGCGACCGTAAAAGCTGAGCCTGAGCTGGTTTTTTTATGTAACCCCAATAATCCGACCGGGGCTCTGTTGTCTATTGATGAATTGGAGAAGATTGTATCAATTTTTAAGAAAGCCGGGATAATTTTAGTTCTGGATGAAGCTTTTATCGACTTTGTCGGAGGGGAATCATCTTTTGTGAGTCGGCTGGATGAATTTGATAATATAATCATTCTGCGTTCTTTGACCAAGATTTACGCTTTGGCCGGGATCCGCTGCGGCTATCTTGTAAGTTGTCCCGAGATCAACCGCCTTTTGAGCCCTTTTCTGGAGCCTTGGAGTGTTAACAGCCTGGCTTTAAGAGCCGCAACTGCAGCCTTGGAAAATGATGCTGAATTCATTAAACAGACAATATCTTTTATCGCTGGAGAACGTCAATATCTTAGCAAAAAGTTTGCTCAGTTAAAATATCTTAAATCATATCCGGCCTCCGCCAATTATATTCTGGCGCAGGTTGACCAAAATATAGATTGTGGTGATCTGCGTGATTTTCTCTTTATCCGGGATAAAATAATGATTCGTTTGTGTGATGATTATGTGGGTCTTGGTTCTAATTTTGTTCGTTTCGCAGTAAAAAAAGAGAGTGAAAACCGCATGTTGGTCAAGGGTTTGTCCGAATTTCAGACCCGCTTGGAAGGATAGATAAGGTAGAATTTATCCTTTTTAAGAGCTGAATTACTATTATTAGCTTTTTGTTGACGACCCCGAACAGTTAAATAGAGTTGTTAGAATTTGACCGGAAGATTCAGGTAGATGCCTTTTCTTTCAGGGTCGGAGGGGCAAGACAAAGCGCTTGACTTTTTTATTGTATACTATATACTTAAAGATCTGATTTGTTAGCCGATGAGATAGATTAAGTTTGGATAATCGGTGCTGAAACTATTTCACAACTCTTTAAAACTAACTTATAAAATTGTCGAGTTTTACGGTTTTTTATGAAAAATATCTCCTCAATAATTTCTGGACATAAAACCTTGCGTGAAAAAATTGTTGAGGTTTTAAGAGATGCGATCATTCGGCAGAAAATAAGACCTGGTGAGCGGATTACCGAGCTTGAGGTAGCCGAACGTTTTGGTATCAGCCGGACCCCGATCCGGGAGGCTTTCCGCCAGCTTGAGTCGGAGGGCTTTCTGACAATCATGCCTCGCAAAGGGGCCGTGGTATCATCGATTGAAGAAAAAGATATCCGGGATTTTTATGAAATAAAAGGGGTTCTGGAAGGTTATGCTGCCCGTCAGGCGGTTGAGCGAATGACCGAAAAAGATATAACCCGCCTGGAAGAGTTCAATCGAGAGATTAAATTGTGTGCTGAACGCCAGGATGTTTCCGGCATGACTCGGGCCCATAACGCTTTCCACGAGCTTATTTTAGAGACCTGCGGCAATCGTAAAATACAGCAGGTTGTCAGCGGTCTGGTGCGGCAGTTTCTGCGTTTCCGGTTTTATGTCGCCTCACTTGTACATGTGGAAGATATTTTGCGAGAACATGTAGATATAGTTGCGGCAATCCGCAGTGGGGACGGAGCGCGCGCGGAGGCCTGTATGAAGATGAATGCTCAGCTGGGCTTGGAAGTTTTATTGAAAGAGTTTACCGGTGGTATCAGAAATTAGAATTGATTATAAAAATTATTCAGATACCATCATCATTTTTGAGGTGAGAGATGAGAATTAATACATTAGAGAGTAGTATCGCTGAACATCAGCCTCTGCCGGATAAAATTGCCAACTTTGTTCGTGAAGCTATTATTGTTGGTAAACTTAAACCGGGAGAGAAAGTCTCCGAGGCGAAACTGGCCGAAGAACTGCATATCAGCCGGACTCCGATCCGGGAAGCTATCCGAATGCTTGAGAGCGAGGGTTTTGTCTCCATTATTCCTCGCCGGGGAACTATCGTCAGTGAGTTTTCACTGGAGGATCTCTACGAGTATTTTCAGATAAAAGCCTGTCTTGAGGCTTTTGCGGCTGCCAGTGTGGTTGACTTGTTGAGTGATCGTGATTTAAGTAAACTTAAACGTTTGAATGAAGAAG
This sequence comes from Candidatus Tharpella sp., assembly GCA_021163565.1. Taxonomy (GTDB): domain Bacteria; phylum Desulfobacterota; class Anaeroferrophillalia; order Anaeroferrophillales; family Tharpellaceae; genus Tharpella. The sequence continues at coordinate 947 of JAGGTT010000207.1, read as the reverse complement.
AGATGAGCGTGATTAAGGCGGGCGATTTTTCTCATTATCTTCGTATCCATGAAGATTTTCATCAGACTTTTTTGACTCGTACCGGTAACCGCAAGCTGGCATTATTAATGCAGCAGCTGGGCTTTCATATCCGCCGGCTGGAAAAGATTTTTAATGATCATCCCGAAATTTTTATTACCTGTTCCGAGACACATGGTGATCTGATTTCAGCCTTTGAATCACGCGACCCCAAACGCGTGCGTGAGATTGTGGAGCAGAATATTCTGAATATTGCTGAGAATATCAGACAGTATGAGGACGATCTCCAGGGTAATGGCGCAACCTGAGTTACTGGTACCGGCAGGCAATTGGGAAAAGCTTCAGATTGCAATTGCCTATGGTGCCGATGCGGTTTATTTCGGCGGGCACCAGTTCAGTCTGCGCCGCCGGGCCGGGAACTTCTCGCCGGATGAGATCGCGGCGGCCATATCATATTGTCACAAGCATGATGTTAAAGCCTACCTGACTCTTAATCTTCTGCCCTACAACCATGATTTCCCAGCCTTACATGAATTTTTGACCAAGCTTAAAGCTTTACCTCCCGATGCCTTGATTATCGGTGATCCCGGAGTTGTCGCTCTCTGTCGAAAAATTCTTCCCGAAGTTCCTCTTCATCTCAGCACTCAGGCTAATACCTTAAATCTGTATGCGGCTCAATTCTGGTACGATCAAGGTCTCAGCCGGGTTAATCTGGCACGTGAATTATCGTTGCCGGATATGGAGCAGATTGTATCTCAAGTTCCCGGTTTGGAGTGCGAGGTTTTTGTCCACGGAGCAATGTGTATGGCCTATTCTGGGCGTTGTCTGTTAAGTGCCGCACTAACTGGTCGTCATGCCAACCGGGGAGATTGCGCCCAACCCTGCCGCTGGCGCTATGCCCTGCAGGAGGAGACCCGGCCGGGGGAATT
>JAGGTT010000079.1 GCA_021163565.1 Candidatus Tharpella sp. | reverse complement strand
TTTTTCGATTTAAAGATAATTGCATTCTGCATAAAACGGTTTTCATTTTTTGCTGTCAAGCTTGTTTAATGCAATGATAGTGCCAAACATTAGACTGGCCTTAAAAAATGCTCTCTTTTAGATATTAACTCCTTAATTTCAATAAGTTATCAACACACATAACATTAATATGAGATATCATATATTAATGATAAAAAAACTTTACAAAGTCACGCGTTTGACATTTTTTGTCACCACAACATGACATTTTTTGTCATTTCGGTCTTTTCACCAATTCATTTATGTCACCTGATTACTTAATGATTACAACCATCAACAACGGTGTCCGGGCCGCAGGTTATACCTGTTATTTCAAGCAAACAACTTGCAATAAATCAGAATTTCGTTTACAAAACAGATGCTGTATACAAAAATTCAGCTTAACCGCAGAGCTGCATAAGGGCGATGATGCTTACCGACAATAGACTGGCTGAGATCTTAATAGAAAAGAAGCTGCTCTCTGAAAAAGGGCTGCGTAATGCCAGAGAGCGCCAGCGGAACGCTGAAAATGAGAGCCTTGAAGAGAGTCTCATTTTTATGGGCCTGGCTGATTACGCCAAACTCGGCCGGGCATACTCAATCCATTACAAACTCCCCTATTATCCGATTTTTCATAACGGCATCGACGCTCCTGCCAAAGAACGTTTTCCCCTTCCCTTTGTCAAAAGAACCCTGGTACTGCCGGCCGCGAAAGAGGCTGGTCAGAAGTTTACAATTGTCGGCTGTGAACCGGATAGTGAGATCTGCAAAAGTCAGGTCGCAGAGCTGGCCCGAGGCGGCAAAATTGACTGGCAGGTCGCCTCACGCATTGAGATTGAAGATGCTATCAGCCACTACTACCTGAACCAGCGAATTAAACGGGAGACGCTTGAGATCAAGCTCCCGTTTGAATTCAAAATTCTCGATGCTGACAACAACCCCGACAAAAGCGTTAAGCAACCGGCCGGAGGCCCCGCCGGCAACCATGGCAATACGGCTAAGATTAACGGAAAAAGAGTAATTCTGATCGAGCCTGACCATAAATTCCGGGGCCTGATGAGTGCTCTTCTGGAGCAGGAAGGATACCGGATCACGGCTGTAATCGATGCGGATGAAGCGATCAAGGAGCTATTGGCAGAAGACGCGGCCTACCTTTTAACCCGGCGTATTTTCAGATCCCGCACTCGACACGTGGAGGATTCCATCAGCGAGCATAAACTCCAGGTGGAGATCCGCTATTTCAGTAATCTTGGAGGGATTATTCTCGGGGAAGAGCTCTCTTCGGAAGAGCTGTTTCGCAACTATCTGGCAACCGTAAAACTGCTTTTTGATACCCTGACCATAAACCGGCCGGAAATCACCAGCGCTTGCCGGATCACAGCCCACTATGCCCGACTCCTGGTCACGACCTCGGGACTTAAGCGCAAATCGCAACAGGCTCTGCTTTTGGCCATCTACCTGAAGGAGATCGGCAATTACGGCCAGGATCATGCCAGCGAAATCAATATCTTCTCCCTGGTTCCGATGCCGCCCTACGAAAAGTCCGCAATCATGCTGGAGAAAATTGAAGATAGTTTCGGGCTCTCTGAAATCATCTCCAAGATCAACCAGCCGGCAGCAGTTTCTCCGATTGAAACCCGAATAATCACCCTGCTGATATGGTTTATTGAAAAGCTCGACCCCGGCAATGAAAAAGAAATTACCGCCAACGACTTTTACCGGCAACTTGACCGGGAACCGGCGGGTTTGATCGACAAACAACTGGCGGAAGAGCTTTTACAAATCATCAGCCATGAACAGCACCTTAACGGACGCACTCACAGCAGCGGTGTAATTCTGGTTATCGACCCCACTTTCGAACGTGACCACGGTGATCTTTACAACCAGCTTGTCAAAGAGAATTATGAGATCAATTTCGTCCAGAATGCCGAGCAGGCTACAGCCTTCCGGAAACAGCAGCATCCTCTTTTAATTATCAGTGAAATTGGCGACGATAATTACAACGGCATCAAATTCTGTGAGGAGTCTAAAAGGAACAATCCAAATCTGCCGTTTATATTCTTCACGGCGGAAGATCATGACAAAATAATATCTAAAGCCCTGACTGCCGGAGCTGACGATTTCCTCTCCAAGGAGAGCAGCTATCAGGTTCTTTTCCTGAAGATGAATCGCTTTATCCAACGTAGCCGGAGTACGCAGAATCAGATCATCGGCAGCGGGGTTTCGGGTTCACTCCAGGAGATGGGTTTTATGGAGACGGTCCAGATTCTGGCCAACCGGGAAAAAGATGCCCTGATTAAATTGACCGATCAGGAGAACAACCAGGCGACAGTCTACCTCCATGCCGGAGAAATCATCTACGCCAGCTACAAAAACCTGGAGGGTGAGCCCGCAGTCTACGAGTTATTAAACTGGGAGGACGGCTTTTTTCAGGTTGAAACCCCGGATAAACTGCCGGAAAGAAATGTTTTTGGAAGTACGGAAGCGATCATGCTGGAAGGCTGCCGCCTGCTTGATGAAGAGTTGCGTGACATAAAAGAGGTGACAATTTAGGGCACCTTGAAAAATTGCCTTTTTTCGCGACTCACTCATCCGGAGCAAACTTAGATTTTTCATCGGCATAAATAAAAGCTTCCTGTTTAGTGATCTGCCCCTCTTCAACCAACACCTCAAGATGCTGGTCGATGGTCTGCATGCCGAGTTTTTTGCCGGTCTGCATAGCCGATGGAATCTGAAAGGTTTTTCCTTCACGAATTAAATTACCCACCGCCTGTGACCCGACCAGGATTTCCAAGGCTGCAACCCGGCCCTTGCCATCCGCCTTTTTCAACAACTGCTGGGCGATAACACCTTTCAAGGACTCGCCAAGCATGGTTCTGATCTGACCCTGCTGGTCTTTGGGAAAGGCATCAATGATACGGTCAACGGTCTTGGCCGCGCTGCTGGTGTGCAGGGTTCCAAAAACCAGCAGCCCGACTTCGGCCGCAGTAATCGCCAGAGCTATAGTTTCCAGATCCCGCATCTCCCCAACCATAATAACATTCGGGTCTTCCCGCAACGCCGCCCGCAGACCACTGGCAAAACTTTTAACATGAACTCCAACCTGACGCTGCATAATCAGGCAGGTCTGATTCTCATGAATAAATTCCAGCGGGTCTTCAAGGGTAATCACATGCGCTTTACGTTCTTTATTCAGAAGATCAATCATCGCCGCCAAAGTGGTTGATTTACCACTGCCGGTCGGGCCGGTCACAATAACCAGACCCTTACGCAGGCGTGACAGGGTTCTGATCGCCGGGGGGAGGCCGAGATCGCTGAAGGTTTTGATATCTCGTGGAATCAGGCGGAATGCAGCCCCCATCCCACCGTATTTATAATAGATATTGGCCCGAAAACGGGCGATACCATCAATTTCATAGGCAAAATCAAGATCACAGTCGGCTTCGAGCTGTTCAATCAAGGACTCGGTAATAATCTCATAAACTAAAAGCTTTACCTCATCTTCACTGAGTTCGTGATAGGCGATCTTTTCCAGCTCACCGTCAATCCTAAGAAGTGGTGAAGAACCGGAAGTAATATGGAGATCGGAAGCATTGTGTTCAATCATCAACTTCAAAAGCTCGTCAATTTTTGCCATAATAGTCTCTTCTTAAAACCTGTATATTACTCATTACCGAAAAGGCTCTCTTCAAGCTCTGCCGAGACTGCCGAAGGTGAAATTTCGGTGGGAGCAGTACCCTCTTTGAAACACTCGAAAAGGGTTTTCTTACTTTTAACATCGGCCAGAAGACCGGTTTTTTCATCAATATTGGCAAAGACTATTCC
>JAGGTT010000047.1 GCA_021163565.1 Candidatus Tharpella sp. | reverse complement strand
CTGGCGGGCTTAAATTGATGCGTGTAGAACACGGTACTGCCCTCTTTAGCCTCAGGCCGGCCGAAACCAACCCGCTCTGGGACCCCGCTCAAACGGGAAAAGAGGGCACTCTTAAAAATTCCGTGAAAATCAATGACCAGATCAAATTCTTCAGCCCGCAGATCACTGATTAGATTGCTAAGTGAAAGTAAAGCCCGAACAATATTCCCGGGTGAACGCCGGAAGTCGCCAAACAATCCCCGTTCAAAAATCAACACCTTATCGATCGCCGGATGCCCTTTCAAAACCGATGCCGCCGCCGGTTCAACCAGCCAGGTAAAACTGGTTTCAGGAGACTGCTTACGCCAGGCATTAACCGCGGGCAGAGTCCGCACGACATCACCTATAGCACTCAAACGGACTATCAGTACTTTTCTATATTTATCAATTGCGTCCAAAGACTACCTCTCTCACGCAAACATTACAGGTAAGATGTAAAAGGAATTAATTTATATACCATTTTCACAAAAAAAACGGCAAGCTTAAATCCTGCCGGGCCTGAATTTAGCCAACTTTCACTCTGATTATACTTGACTTATACTGAAAAACAAGTTCTATTGTCGTAAAATTCGACATCCCCGAATTCGTCACTCACCGAATAGAGTCTGATTTCTTAAAAAACCTGCCCTGAAATTCAGGTTCCGGCTCAATTTGACGAGCAGTGTTAACACTCCCTGATAACATTTGTAAGTAATGGAGAAAACTTAATTGAGCGAGAAAGAGAGAGGCGTTTTTGACCGTTTCCTGGGACTGTTTCAGGGGGAGCAGGAAAGCCCTCCGACAGAAGAAGAGCTTTTTGAGATAATTAATGCCAGCGGTGAGACCGGGGTGATCGCAGATGACACCCATGAGATGTTGAGCAGCGTTATTCAGCTCAAACAGATCCAGGTCCAGGAAGTCATGGTTCCCCGCACGGAGTTTGCGGCGATCTCGGCCGCCGCCACTCTCAATGAAGCCATTACGATCATCACCGACAAAGGTTTCTCCCGCTATCCTGTGTTTCATGATAATCTCGATCAGGTCATCGGTATTCTCCACGCCAAGGATATCCTTCAACATCTGGGGACGGATTTAGACCGACTCCGCCTGCGGGAGATTATGCGGCCGGTCTACTTTGTTCCGGAAACCAAAAAGGTCAGCGATCTGCTGGAGGAGTTCAGAACCAAAGGTATCCATATCGCGGTCGCCGTTGATGAATATGGCGGCACCTCCGGGCTGGTCACCATCAGTGACCTGGTAGAGGAAATTATCGGCAAGATTTATGAAGAAAATCTACCTGTCGAAACCAGTGAACAACTGATCGAAAAGCTTGATGACGGCAGCTATCTGGTGAGCGGCAAAACTGAAATCGAAGAGATCGAAGAACTGTTCGATATTGAGATAGAGCACCGGGGCAAATTCGAGAGTGTCGGCGGCCTGGCCGTATTTTTAAGCGGCAGCATCCCGCAGACCGGCGAGAGCTTCACCTACAAGAACCTCTCTCTAGCCGTTGCCGCCGCGGACAAACGGCGGGTTAAAAAGGTACGGCTGCAATTAATGACCGAATCCGACCATGAAATCTCTGGCTCCGGGGAGAAAGAGTCAATACCGGAGACCTCGGCCGGCGGGCCGCAAATGGAGGCAGAAATACTACAAGATCAAAATTCACCGGATAACCGCTGAAACCGTGAATCACTCCCGTTTCGAACTCTCCCCGACAACCGCTTTTGCCGCAGCCGCCCTCAGTGCCGTACTTCTCTACCTGAGTTTTCAACTCAACAATTACAGCTCGCCTCTGGCTTTCATAGCTCTGATCCCGCTGCTGGCCGGAGCCACAGCCTGCCAGTCACCGCGCACAGCCGCAGGCCTCGGGCTCTTGAGCGGTTTTTTCTTCTTCTACATCGAGCTCTACTGGATCACTAATTCAATCGCCAATTTTACCAGCCTGCCAACCGTAGTTGTCATTCTGGTCATGGCCCTGCTGGCTCTCTACATGAGCCTCTATGTTGCAATTTTCTGCGGCCTCTGGCACTACCTAAACCAGCAAAACGCCCTGGAATCAGCTTACGGAAAGATAATTTCAACCCTGGCCGGGGCCGCCATCTGGCTCCTGCTTGAGGATTTCCGCGGCTGGTTTCTCGGCGGTTTTCCCTGGCACCCGCTGGGTCTGACCCAGATTGACAATCAATTTAGCAATTGGCTCCTGCCACTCGGCGGAGTGCGCCTGCTTTCCAGCTTGGTCATTTTCGGCAACCTGGCTATCTACCTGACCGGCCGGGCTCTGTTCCGAAAAAATCTGCGAGCGGCAATGCTCTACTGCGGCCTGCTACTCATGCCGCTCATCGGCCTGGCCCTGATCGGGAGTGGCAGCGACAATGTTTCAATTCTTAAATCTCAAATCACAAACCCGGCTGACCCCGAGTCCTGCCGGAACCGGATCGCAGTAATTCAACCCAATATTCTGCAGAAAGAGAAATGGCGCCCGGAAAACCGGGATAAAATTATCGAAAAGATGCTTTTGTTAAGTCGCAGAAGTCTGGCTGACAACCCCGATCTTATCATCTGGCCGGAAGCCGCCCTGCCGCTTCTACTTGAAAATGAACCTGAGATATTTAACCGTCTGCACCGGTTTGTTACGGATAATAAGGTGAGTTTAATGCTCGGCAGCCCGCGCCTGATCCGGCAGGAGAATGGATCTCAAAAAACCCTGTTCAACTCGATTTTTCTGATCTCTCCCGGACAACGACTCCAGATCTATAACAAGATAAAACTGGTTCCTTACGGTGAATTCACCCCAATGGCATCGCTTTTTCCTTTTATCAGCAAGATCGTTCCCGGCCTCAGCTACTCTCCGGGAGATGAAATCCTAAACTTCAACCTTAAACAGTTAAAAATTGCTCCATCGGTATGTTTTGAAGGGGTTTTCCCCGCTTTCAGCGCCGCTTTTTTTGCCGCCGGAGCCAACCTGCTCATCAACCTGACCAACGATGCCTGGTTCGGAGACTCTCCCGGGCCGCGACAGCATCTGGCCAACATCCGCTTACGGGCTATAGAAAATAACTGCACCATAGTTCGCTGCGCGAACACCGGCATCTCGGCCATAATCAATCCTGCCGGCAAAATCGAACAGTATCTGCCCCTCAATCAGGAGGGCATCCTGTTTGCTGAAATTACCTGCCGACACCAGCCACCAACCTTTTTCGCCCGCCACCGGTTCCTGCCGACGTATCTTGCCGGACTCTACCTGCTCCTGACCTCAGCCTTTATTTTTTACCGCCGATCCGGCTACCGTACTTAGGCCCATCACTTCTTGACCTCGGCTGAACTTTCGTCTAGTATGCCGCGCCATGCTGTTAATTGAAACCGTAGATAACCCGCCATCAACCGGAGCCCTGTTTTGCGAGCTTGCGAAAAAACCGACTCCGGCCTGGCTTGATGCCAATATTGACAGTAAGAATCTGGGACGTTTCTCGTTCCTGGCAGCTGACCCTTTTTTAAGAATCCGCGCCCACGGTCTGCAGATCACTGAAGAGAACTGCTTAAACGGTGCAACCAGAGAACTGAACCAACCCTTCTTCCCTTATCTCGACCAACTCCAGAAACAGCTTTTTCGCCCCAAAGAGAGTGACTTTCTCCCCTTTGAAAACGGTCTCATCGGCTATTTAGGCTATGAACTTGGACATCAGGTTGAAGATTTTGCCCAGACCACCGATAATGATCTTAAGATGCCGGATGCCTTTTTTGGTGCTTACGATGCGCTTATCGCCATCGATCATCAGACGGATACAACCTGGATCCTGGCCAGCGGTTTACCGGAAAAAAATGATTCCGCTGCGGCCCGGCAGCGGGCCCGGCAGCGCCTCGAAGAGCTCCGGCAGGTAGTCACCACCGCCCGCCGGAATGATTTGCAAACAACCGCCAGCCCGGAAAATCCGGAGCGCTCCGAAAATTACAGCATTACCGCTGCCGACGGCGACCAGCTGCAGTCCAATTTCAGCTACAGTAAATATAAAACGGCAATCAATAAAATCCTCGAATATATTGCTGCCGGAGATATCTATCAGGTCAATCTTTCACAACGTTTCACCACCCCTTTCACCAGCGACAGTCGTAAATTCTATCTCCACTTCCGTAACCTGAGTCCGACCCCGTTCGGAGCTTACATTGAGACCGGAAAGCATGCAATCATGAGTAATTCTCCGGAGCGCTATCTCCTCATCAAGGAAAACTATATCGAGACCCGCCCGATCAAGGGTACTCGGCCGCGCGGCAAAACTGAAGAAGAAGATGAAAATCTTGGCCGGGAACTTTTAGCCAGCCCCAAAGACCGGGCTGAACATATAATGATTGTCGATCTTGAGAGAAATGATTTGGGCCGGGTCGCAGAATACGGCTCGGTCCATGTACCGGAGATGCAGATCCTTGAAAGTTATGCCAATGTCCATCACATGGTTTCTACTGTCTCCGGAAAAATCCGGCCGGGAATGAGCAGCAGCGACTGCCTGCGCAACTCTTTTCCCGGAGGCTCGATTACCGGTGCTCCGAAACTCCGCTCAATGGAGATTATCGACGAACTCGAACCCTCCTGTCGGGGCGTCTACACCGGCTCCATCGGCTACTTCGATTTCTCCGGTGATCTTGATTTTAATATTGCCATCCGCACCGCCATCGCCTGCGACAATCACCTCTATTTCCAGGTCGGCGGCGGCATCGTCGCCGACTCCGACCCCGACGATGAATATCAGGAAACCCACACCAAAGCCGCTGCCTTCCGTAAAGCCTTAATAACGGCATAGCATTTTTCAGATTTCAACCATCTCTCTCACAGCAAAACCTCTTAAATACCCATTTGTCAAGCCTGACCCCTCAACTATTCCCTGGCCCCAATTACTACATTATTTGAGCTCAGGATAAGGACGAAATTTCGATTGACTTCGACCATAGATGCATATACAATGTATATGTAGAGAATATTCAGAGAGAGTTGAAAGTTATGATAATATGGGATGATGATAAAAATCAACAACTACAAAACAAAAGGGACATCTCGTTCGAAGAAATTTCAGAGATTATTCTTAGGAAAGAATATCTTGATATCTTAGAAAACCCATCACGATCTAATCAGCAAATTTTCGTCGTAAAATAAATAATTATATCTACTCAGTTCCTTTCATAATTGACGAGCAGTCAAACATTATCCTTAAGACTGCATTCCCAAGCAGAAAACTTCACAAAAAATACATGAGGTAAGACTATGAATCCAAAATTAGATAAATACGAACAAGAAATTGAAGATAATGTTTCACAGTACAAACCAGTGAGTGCCAAAGAAAAATCCCGGGTTGAGGCCATCATTGATAAAGCGAACGAAAAGAAAAGTATAAGCTTGCGGCTAAAAACTAATGACCTCGAACAACTCAAACGGAAAGCTGATATTGAGGGGCTGCCCTATCAAACTCTTTTATCAAGTATTGTCCACAAGTTTGTCACAGATCAATTAGTGGATAAAAGAAGTATTTTAAAAAGTATGGAAATCTTGAAAGCATCATAAGAATGGGCTAACCAAAACATGCACTTGACCGGGAATAGCCGCCCGTAGTTTGCTCAAACACCCCGGCCCGGCAAGTGGAAAAGTTAAAAAATAAATCGTGGCCTGTCCCCTATTTCTTTGAGGGTTTGCCTTACTGGATGCTTGAGCCGTGTGACGGGAAACTGTCACGCACGGTTCTTAGGGGGCTCGGGGCAGATAACCGCCCCCGGCTACCTGGTGTGCACAACTAAATTCAAAATCTGTTTTCGTAATGGTGATAGCAAAAACAGAATTCTTTTCTTCACTATATGATACGGAGCATAGTATGAGTAAGGGTACGGTAAAGTGGTTTAATGCAGATAAGGGTTTCGGTTTTATTACTCCAGAAGATGGTAGTAAAGATCTATTTGTACATCATTCAGAAATTCAAGCGAACGGCGGGTACGCAACATTGAATGATGGTCAGGCTGTTGAGTTCGAAGT
>JAGGTT010000078.1 GCA_021163565.1 Candidatus Tharpella sp. | reverse complement strand
ATTTAAAGGTTTTACCACCCAAAGCCTGGCCTAAAACCTGATGTCCGAGACAGATGCCGCAAATCGGCAGTTTACCAATAAGCTGTTTAATTTCACCGACAATCTCACCTAACGCCGACGGATCACCGGGACCGTTGGAGAGAAAAAGACCGTCAGGTTGAAGTGCTAAAACCTCAGCTGCTGGGGTTCCTGCAGGAACCACGGTTACCTGACAACCGACATCCTTTAAGAGGCGCAAGATATTGTACTTAACCCCAAAATCATAAACCACAACCCTTTTGTCAGCCCGGCTGCTGTTCCGGTAGCCATCTTTGAGATCCCATGTTGACTGCTGCCACTCATAACCTTTTTCTGCGGTTACTCCGGCAACCAGGTTGACTCCTTCGATACCAGGCCATTTATCAAGTTTTGCTTTAAGTGATTCAGGATCGAAATCTTCACTGCTGATAATCCCGGGCATGGCCCCGGCTTCACGAATATGACGGGTTAAAGCCCGGGTATCGATCCCTTCAAGTCCGATCACCCCGTCTCTTATCATAAATTCCGCCAGATCAGTCTGACTCCGCCAGCTACTCGGATAAGGACAGTACTCTTTCACGATAAAAGCTGACAAAAAACAACGGCGAGACTCCTGATCTTCATCATTTATCCCGTAATTACCGATATGAGGATAGGTCATCAACACCATCTGGCCGGCATATGAGGGATCACTTAGAACCTCCTGATAACCGCTTAAACTGGTATTGAAGACGACCTCAGCACAGGCCTCACCGGACGCACCAAAAGCCCGCCCGGTAAAAAGGGTGCCATCTTTCAGTAGAAGAACCGCCTTGCGGCCTAGTTTAGCGGTACCAGTCATTGCCAACATCATCCTTTTATAAATTAAAAACAACCTTGCCGTCGACAATGGTTTTCACAACCCGACCCTGCATCCGCCAACCGGCAAAGGGGGTGTTGCGGGCTTTTGAATAAAACTTTTCAGGGTCTACCGTCCACTCAAGTTCAGGATCGACAATCATTAAATCAGCCGCCATGCCGACAGCCAGTGAACCGCGGTCGTCAAGCCCTAAAATTTCAGCTGGCGCCAAACTCAAACGCGCTGTCAGCTCAAGCGGGGTCAGCACCTTCTCGTTAATCAATCTTAAACCTAAAGCCACTGCGGTTTCCAGGCCAATCACCCCGAATGGAGCCAGTTCATATTCAACCGCTTTTTCGGTCGCTTCATGCGGAGCATGATCGGTAGCAATAACATCGATAGTACCATCCGCTAAGGCCTCTCTTAAAGCACTGACATCTGTAGTCGCACGTAAGGGCGGACTCATCTTGGTAACCGTATTATAGCGAAGTTGATTCGGTTTCAGAGAATCGTCCAGAACTTCACCGCAGGCCAGATCGATAACCGCCCGTTCATCAAGAAAAAGATGGTGCGGAGTCGCCTCTGCGGTAACCTTAACTCCGCGATCCTTGGCGGAACGTACTAACCGAATCCCTTCGGCTGTACTCAGATGACAAATATGTATTGGCACTTTCAGATATTCAGCCAGCATGATACTTCGAGCAATATCAATATCTTCAGCCAGAGTTGGAATTCCAGGCAGACCGTGAGCCGCCGAAATCAGGCCCTCATGAATAACTCCGTCGGCAAAGAGCGCATTGTCCTGGCAGTGACATAGCAGCGGTTTATTAAAAAGTGAAGCATACTCCAGAGCGTGACGCAAGAGTTTGCTATTGGCAACAGTTTTACCATCATCGGAAAAAGCCACGGCCCCGGCCGCACTCAGATCACCCATCTCCACCAGTTCTTCCCCAGCCATGCCCTTGCTGATAGCAGCAATCGGCAGAACCTTGGCCGGAGCTGAGCGGGCCTGTTCCAGTATAAATCGAGTCACCGCGGCACTGTCATTAACCGGTCTCGTATTAGCCATGCAGGCAATTGAAGTAAAGCCGCCCGCGACTGCGGCCCGGGCCCCACTCAAGATAGTCTCTTTATATTCAAAACCGGGTTCCCGCAAATGCACATGAAGATCAATCGCGCCCGGCATTACCCAGGCACCATCAAGATCAATCACCTGATCGGCCGCGAAGCTGATGTCAGGCGCAATCTCTGCAACTTTTCCATCCCGTAAAAGGATATCCAGATTCTTTTCATCCCGGTTCTGCCCGGCATCAATCAAACGAATATTTTTTAACAACAGAGAGGAATTATTACTACTCATAGCTCTGACCTCCAAGCAGAAAGAGAACCGCCATCCGCAGAGCGACGCCGTTACTAACCTGATTCAAAATGACGGCCCGGCTGCCGTCGGCGACCTCGGAAGTAATTTCAACTCCACGGTTAATGGGGCCGGGATGCATAACAATCGCATCCGCTGCGGCCAGATCAAGACGCTGCCGGTTCAGCCCGAAGATTCTGGCATAATCCCGAATTGAAGGAAACAGCAGCCGGTCCTGACGTTCAAGCTGAATTCTTAACATCATCACCACATCGACTCCAGCCAGTGCTTCCTCAGGACGCTCACAGACCACCAATCCCGGAATTTTTTCAAGCTCCCGTGGCAGCATTGTCGGCGGAGCGCAAACCCTGACCGTTACCCCCAGGGTAGTCAGAGCCCAGATATTTGAACGCGCAACCCGACTGTGGGCGATATCGCCGATGATTGCCACCGTCAGACCGGGCCCTAAGCGCTTATGTTCTGAGATAGTCAGCATGTCAAGCAAAGCCTGAGTCGGATGCTCATTAGCACCGTCTCCGGCATTAACCACCCGGGCCCCAACCCGTCCGGCAATCATATGCGCCGCGCCGACAAACTTATGCCGGACAACAATAATATCAGGAGCCATCGCCTGGATATTATCAACCGTATCCAGCAGACTCTCACCTTTAACCACACTGGAGGTTGACACACTCATATTAACCGCATCAGCACTCAGACGTTTGGCGGCAATCTCAAAAGAGGTTCGGGTTCTGGTACTCGGTTCAAAAAAGAGGTTAACAACTGTTTTACCTCGCAGGGCAGGAACTTTTTTTAAGGGACGTTCAGCAATTTCCTTAAAAGATTCAGCACTTTCTAAAAGAGATCTTATCTCTATCGCCGACAGATCCCGGGTTCCCAACAGATCTTTACGTTCAAATCCCATTTCGACCTACTCCCCTGACGTTGAATCGCGCGGCATGACCGTTATTCTATCAAAACCATCACTCTCTTCAACCCGCACCATCACCCGATCCTGCGCCGACGCGGGCACACTGACCCCGACAAAATCTGCGGCAATCGGCAACTCACGACAGCCACGATCAACTAAAACAGCAAGCTGAATACTCTGTGGCCTGCCGAAATCGATCAAACTGTCCAGGGCTGCCCGAACGGTTCGGCCAGTATAAAGAACATCATCAACCAGGATTACGGTTACTCCATCGAGGGAAAAAGGGATCTCGGTCTTGCGCACAACCGGATGGTGGGTGGCAGATGAGAGATCGTCCCGATAGAGAGTGATATCGAGAACCCCCAGCGGCAAATCACGATTCGCAGTTTCCCCGATGATCTTCTGGAGACGCCGGGCTAGAGAAACCCCCCGGGTTAGAATTCCGACAAGTACCAGCTTCTCTGAAACCAAATTGCGCTCCACGATCTCGAAGGCCATGCGCTTTAGTAACTGAGCAACATCCTGGGCGCTGCAGACGCTGTTTTCTTCAGTCTGTAACATAACTCAACACTCTGTTAATTTACAGGTTATTTTCTTATTTTTTCAACAAAAACGGTATCATCACACAAGTATCAGTGAAGCAACTGCCCGAGCCTCTTAAAGCGTACCTTATCAACCATACTATTACTTAATCTATCCCATGACCAATAAAGAATCAAGGCTTTCCCTTTAATCTGATCAAAGGGCACAAAACCCCAGAAACGACTGTCATAACTGTGGTCACGGTTGTCACCCATAACCATAACATGTCCCGGCGGCACCACAACCGGCCCGAAATTATCACGGGGAACCAGAGCCGTAACCTCACTGTCCCGATAGACACCGTGAGAATCCTGCCAAAGTTTACCGTTGATATATATTTTTTTCTGGCGGATCTCAACAGTATCACCGGGAACGCCTATAACCCGTTTGATAAAATCTTTTGATTTATCCTGAGGGTAAATAAAAACTATTATATCCTCCCGCTCAGGCTCGTTAAAAATCATAACTTTTTTATCTATCAGGGGCAGTTTGATACCGTATGTAAATTTATTGACCAGCAGGTGATCGCCGATCAGCAACGTCGGTTCCATAGAACCTGAAGGTATCTTGAAGGCCTGAACAATAAAGGCCCGGATAAAAAGGGCAATCAGAATGGCGATGATGATCGATTCGGCATATTCACGAATCACCCCGCCCCTACGGTTTGCTGCTAGACCAATCTTTTTTGTCAAAATTTCTTTCTCTTTAAATTAAATTTAGAATAATGCGTTATAAATTAAACGCGAAAGTGTTGCGAAAACCACTACGAATCAATATTTAAGATTGCCAGAAAAGCATCCTGCGGCAGTTCAACCTTACCGACCTGTTTCATGCGTTTCTTTCCGGCTTTCTGTTTCTCCAGAAGTTTCCGTTTCCGTGTAATATCACCACCGTAACATTTGGCGGTAACATTTTTACGCAGGGCCTTTACCGTCGTCCGGGCCACAACTTTAGTACCGATAGCGGCCTGGATCGCAACCTCGAACATCTGCCTGGGGATCAACTCCTTCATCTTTACAGCCAGATCCCGGCCCCGGTCAAAAGCACGCTCCTGATGAACAATCAGCGACAGAGCGTCAACCAACTCACCATTGATCATGATATCCAGTTTAACCAGATTGGCATGACGATGGCCACACGGTTCATAGTCTAAAGAGGCGTAGCCGCGGGTCAGTGATTTCAATCGGTCATAAAAATCCAGAACAATTTCATTTAAGGGCAGATCGTAGATAATCATGGCCCGGGTTTCATCCAGATATTTAATCTCCTGCTGCGTACCGCGTTTGTCCTCACATAATTTAAGAATATTACCAATATATTCATTCGGCACATGAATCGAGGCCCGAACCATGGGCTCACCGATATGGTTTATTTCGCCGCTTGACGGCATACTGCTCGGGTTATCAATGGTTACCACTGAACCATCCTTCAACTCAATCTCATAAACAACCGTCGGTGAAGTTGTGATCAGGTCCAGCTGATACTCCCGTTCGAGACGCTCCTGAATAATCT
>JAGGTT010000223.1 GCA_021163565.1 Candidatus Tharpella sp. | reverse complement strand
TTTACTCTGGCGGAAACTCTGAAACCCGAAGTTATAGTCTTTCATTCCGGTTACGAGCGCTGGCGTTACAACCAGAATATCAATCTCTGGCTGGAAAAGAGTATCGCTTTCTGGCGGCCTCTGGTCAAGCGGGTCGAGGATTCAGGCGGAGCACTTGCAGTGGAGAATATTTTCGAGACCACTCCGGGCGGCTTAAGGATGCTTTTTGACGAGATTGCGTCGCCGGCTTTCGGAGGATGTTTTGATATCGGCCACTGGAATCTTTTCGCGAAAATGGACTTAAGTGAGTGGCTGGGTCTTCTGCAAGATCATATTATCTCTTTTCATCTACATGATAACCGCGGCCGCTTTGATGACCACCTGGTTCCCGGAGATGGTTTTATCGATTTCACGGCCCTGAAATTCCTGATTGACAGTTATTCAATTAAAGCTAAGGTACACACTTTTGAACTGCATCAACGTTCCAATCTTGCCCGCGGTGTTGACTGGTTCAGAGAGAATGAATTTTTAACCGGACAGCTATCAGGAAAAAACTAAAATAGATGAAATTTGACTTTGAATTACTTAATGGTGTTGAAAAACCCGGCCGCTATCTGAACCGGGAAGTCAACTCGATTTACAAAGAGATTGACAATAATACCCTGCACATGGCCCTGGCATTTCCCGATCTTTATGAGTTGGGCATGTCCAACTACGGGTTTTTGCTCCTTTATCAGCTGCTTAACCGAAAGGCTGATATCTATTGTGAACGGGTCTTTACTCCGGCTGATGATTTTTCCGAAAATCTTAAAGCGGCAAAACGCCCGCTCTTTACCATGGAAACTTCAACCGCACTTAAAGATCTGGATGTTCTCGGCTTTTCACTCTCCTATGAGATGGCTTACACTAATGTATTGATGATGCTGGAACTGGCTGAAATTCCGGCTGTGGCTATCGATCGCAACCAAGATTTTCCCCTGCTGATCGCCGGCGGTCCAAGTATGGTCAACCCCGAACCGATAGCTCAGCTTTTTGACGCGATTCTCATCGGAGATGGTGAAGAGGCGGTTATTGAAATCGGAGAAATGGTCCTTGCGGCCCGGAAAAAAGGGTCGTCCCGAGCCGAGCTGCTGCTCCAGTTGAGCTCTATAGAGGGGGTCTATATACCCTCCTTTTTTGCTGCGGAAAGCAGTGCTGAAACCACATCACTAAAACCGCTGCGGGATGATTATCACACAATTTACCGGCGAATATGTACTGACTTGAGCCGGACTGCGTTGCCGACCACGCCGCCGGTGCCGTTAATTCAAGCCGTTCATGACCGTTTAGCACTTGAAATCTCCCGCGGCTGCAGCCGCGGCTGTCGTTTCTGCCAAGCCGGAATGATCTACCGGCCGGTTCGGGAACAATCGCCGGAGGCACTTATTGCCGGAGTCATAGACGGGGCCGCAGCTACCGGAATGGATGAAGTTTCACTGCTCTCATTGAGTGTCGGCGACTATTCCGAACTCCTGGAACTGGTTTCCGGGATCCGACTTTCATGTCCTTCCCTTAATCTCTCGCTGCCTTCGGTTCGGGCCGGTGTTATGACGGATGAACTTCTGGAGGCCCTGAAAAAGAGCCGTCAGGGTGGTTTTACAATTGCCCCGGAAGCCGGAACTCAACGGCTTCGTGATGTTATCAATAAAGGTTTAAATGAAGCTGATATCCTCGACACGATTGAAAAACTTTTTGCCCGGGGCTGGGATCTTATTAAACTCTATTTCATGATCGGTCTGCCGAGTGAAACTGATACAGATATTGAAGGGATTGTTGAGCTTTGCGACAAAGCACTGCGAAAAGCCAAAAGTAAACGCCAGCGGCTTAATGTCTCGGTATCAACTTTTGTCCCGAAACCGCACACCCCGTTTCAGTGGGAGGTGCAGATCAATCTTGATGAAACTCTGCGGCGTCAGGAAATAATCCGCCAGGGCTTGCGGAAAATTGCTTCACCGAGACGGCTTAATTTTAAGTGGCACGACGGTCGAGTCAGCCAGCTTGAAGGAGTATTCAGCCGCGGCGGCCGAAATCTCTGGCCGGTTTTACTGAAAGCCCGGAGTCTGGGCTGCTCATTTGATGCCTGGAGCGACCGTTTCAATTATCAACTCTGGCAACAGGCATTTACGGAAGCAGGTATGGATCTGGAAGCTCTGGCCAGCCGCGATTTTTCGAGTGCAGATTCACTGCCATGGAGCCATATAGACTGCCGGGTCAGCGATAAATTCCTCCGCCGGGAATGGAATAAATCCCGGCAGGTGGCAACCACCGGTGACTGCCGGTTTACCGACTGTAATGGTTGCGGAGTCTGCAATCCTAAAGAAAATATTCAAAACCTAAATGCCGCACAGTTATCAGATAACAACTCCAGCCTCGTAACAAAGGAGCCGGTTTCATTCGGGCTCCAACCGGCAGATTCAGTCAACAAACCTGCCGCAGACTACGACCAGGCCCGGCAATGGCGTTATCAGGTTTCCTTTGCGAGAGGACGACGTCTCGCTTATCTTTCACATCTCGAAAATGTTGCCGTGATTATTCGGGGTTTGAGACGGATGCAAATTCCCCTGGCTTTTTCGCAAGGTTTTCATCCCCATCCTAAAATCTCTTTTTCGCATGCCCTGCCTGTTGGTCTGGCCAGTGAAGATGAGGTGATGGAATTCCGTACTCTGGCTCCGGTTGCAGCTGAAACTCTGGCCCAGGGCTGGTCTCAGGTGATGCCGGCCGAACTCAAATTCAAAAATGTAATAAAGCTTGGCGGCCGGGCCGCCGCCATTGACCGGCGTCTTAAAGGCTGCCGTTATCGGATTGAGGCGGCAGCGGAAAATCATTCCGGATCGGAAAAGATTATCCTTGATGTAGAAGCCTGTGCCGAACTTGTAATTACCGGGGAAAAGCCTTTGATCCTGACCCGGATGAAAAAAGGCAAGCTCCGTGAGATCGATTTGGCGCCCCATATTAAAGGAGTGGAAAAGGGTGAAAACGGCGGACTTCTGCTTGAAATCTGTATTTTAGATGGACGTAACCCCAACATTTTTGATATAATTGCCGTCCTTGCCGGTCTTAAACAGAGGCCGGAGGGTGGAATTGTGATAACCAAGGTCGAGAGCCTGATAGATCTGTAACCTGATTTCCATTAGGAAAAGAGGGCAAATCTCATCCCGGATCGGAAGGTTCGGATGAATCGCCGCAAAACCCCGGCAAATACTCCGAAAGTCGGCGGCACGGATTAATCGCGGCCTTTTCTTAAACCGGTAGATAAGGAATTTCTGTTCTTATGGTAGCTAAACTGATTATTAATGTGACTGAAGGCGAGGTGCGAGTAGCCCTGCTTGAGAATGGTACTCTGGCCGAAATATTCTATGAACGTGATCACGGTCTCGGGATTGTCGGTAATATCTACAACGGCCGGGTGGTTAAAGTTCTGCCGGGAATGGATGCCGCATTTGTTGACATCGGCCTCGATAAGGCGGCGTTTCTCTATGTTGCCGATGTTCGCAATGAAGATGATCATGAGGTCTTTTTGCCGGCGGATGAAACTCTGGTGGTCGATGAGGAGTTTGTTATCAGCAAAGATGAGCTTGATGAAGCTCTGCCGGCCCCGCAGATTGCTGACCTGCTCAAAGAGGGGCAGGACATTCTGGTTCAGGTCTCCCGCGAACCGATCGGCACTAAAGGCGCCCGGGTAACCACTTACAACTCCCTGCCGGGTCGTTATCTGGTCCTGCTGCCGACGGTTGAACATATCGGTATCTCCCGTAAAATTGAAGATGAAGATGAACGCCTGCGGTTGAAGGAACTGGTTGCCGAGATAAAACCTGAAGGCATGGGTCTGATTGTCCGCACGGTCAGTGAAGGTAAGCAGAAGACCGACCTTCTGCACGACCTTGAATTTCTGGTTAAACTCTGGGAAAATATAAATCAAAAGAAGGAAAAAACCAAATCCCTTAATCTGGTCTATCAGGATTTAAGACTGGTACAGCGTATTATCCGGGATCTTTACTCTGATGAAATTGACCGGGTGGTTATCGACTCGGATGAGTGCTACCATGAACTTCGGGATTTCATTACCAGCTACTTCCCCGGACTGGTCTGTGAAATCGAACGCTACACCGGTATCCAGCCAATTTTCCAGGCCTACGACATTGAAATCGAGGTTAACAAAGCTCTGGAGCAGAAGGTCTGGCTTAAATCGGGTGGTTATATTGTCATTGAATCAACCGAAGCCTTGACCGCAATCGATGTTAACACCGGTCGCTTTGTCGGCAAAAAAAATCTCGAGGATACAATCCTTAAAACCAATCTTGAAGCAGCGAAAGAGATCGCGTTCCAGCTTCGGCTCCGTAATATCGGTGGCATTATCATTATCGATTTTATTGACATGGAGAAGAAAAACCACCGTGAACGGGTCAATGTCGCTTTAGAGGAAGCCTTGAAACGCGATAAAGCCAAATCAAATGTCCTGAAAATCTCAGAACTGGGCTTGGTTGAGATGACCCGGGAGAGGGTACGTAACAGCATTGCCCGGATGTTGTGTGACCCATGTCCACATTGTGAGGGCCGCGGATTTGTTAAATCAAAAGCGACGGTTACCTTCGAAATTATCCGGGAGTTGAAAAGTTTCGGTTACGACCTCAATGTTAAAGAGCTTGTTGTCATGATCAACCCTGAACTTATCGATTATATTTACGACAACGAAAGTCTCTCTCTGGATAATCTTGAGTATGCTATGCGGAAGAAAATAACCTTAAAGAAGATTGACCACTTTCAGTGGGAAGAGTATGAAATTATTGCTAAAATATGATCATTGTTAACATAAAAAAACGGCTCTGTCATGAGCCGTGAGAGAATCGATCTGCTTCTCGTCCAACGGGGTCTGGCAGTCAGCCGTGACCGGGCCCGGGCTTTAATTCTGGCCGGCAAGGTCGTCTGTGACGACCGCCTTATCGACAAAGCCGGCAGCCGGATAGATTGTGATGCTGAAATTCGTTTGAAAGGGAAAGATATTCCTTTTGTCGGTCGGGGCGGCCTGAAACTTGAGGCGGCCCTTAATAGTTTTGCGGTTGAAGTTGAAGACCGGGTCGCGATCGATATCGGAGCTTCGACCGGAGGCTTCACTGACTGTCTGCTTCAACATGGAGCCCGGCGGGTTTACGCCCTCGATGTCGGCTACGGCCAACTCGCCTGGTCACTGCGTTGTGATGACCGGGTCGTAGTAATGGAACGTACTAATATCCGTAATTCAGTCAGCAGTGATTTTGCCGATCCTCTGGAACTTGCGGTTATCGATCTTTCGTTTATTTCATTAACCAAAATTTTGCCGGTCACAGCTGACCTGCTGGAGCCGCTGGCCCCGGTAATTGCCTTAGTAAAACCGCAGTTTGAGGTAGGAAAAGGGGAGGTTGGCAAGGGCGGAATTGTCCGCGATGAGGAAAAACGTGCAGCCTGTCTGAAAAAGGTCTGTGAATTTGCTGAGAACAACGGTTTTATCCATCATAACACCATAACCTCACCGATCTCCGGCCAGAAAGGCAATATCGAATATCTGATTCATTTGACTGTTGCCGGTTGATCTCGTATTCAATCTCTCGGCCTCAATGATTTAACCATAACTTACTCCTGCTGATAATAAAGTGGACCTTCTAACATGGCAGAAAAACATATAATTCTCGGTACTGCCGGTCATGTTGACCACGGCAAAACCACTCTTGTCAAGGCTCTGACCGGAACCGACACCGACCGCCTCGCAGAAGAGAAAAAACGCGGCATTACGATTGAACTGGGTTTCGCTCACCTGACTCTGCCCGGCGGGCAGATGCTCGGAGTAATAGATGTTCCCGGCCATGAACGCTTTATTAAAAACATGGTCGCCGGAGTCGGTGGCATCGATATGGTGATGCTGCTGGTTGCAGCTGATGAAGGAGTTATGCCCCAGACCCGGGAACATTTTGATGTCTGCCGGCTTTTAGGGGTCGAACGCGGTCTTGTGGTCATCAGCAAAAGCGATATGGTCGATGAAGACCTGCTGGAGTTGGTAACTGAGGAAATCGGTGAACTTGTGGCCGGGAGTTTTCTTGAAGAGGCCCCGGTAATTCCGGTCTCAGCCGCTACCGGAGCCGGAATCGAAAACTTGCTTGAAGCCTTGGATAAGATTGCCGAAACCGTTGTTGAGAAACCTGACAGCGGCGCCTTCCGGCTGCCGGTTGACCGGGCTTTTATTATCAAAGGATTCGGCACCGTGGTTACCGGAACCGCACTTTCCGGTTCTTTAAGTCTGGGTGACCTGGTTGTTCTGGCACCCTCCGGTCTGAAAAGCCGCGTCCGCTCACTTCAGGCCTACGGTGAGGAACGGGAACAGGTTTTCGCCGGTGAGCGAACCGCCGTTAACCTGCACGGTCTCGAAAAATCTGAGATAGAACGGGGTGAAGTTCTGGCCCGTCCGGACAGTGTTATTCCCACTTCAATGATCGATATCTTTTATACGCACTTGAGTTCCGCCAGCTCAGCCCTGCCGCCCCGAAGCAAAATGCTGATTCACAGCGGCAGTGCCGCCCTGATGGGAACCGTAGTTGTTTTGAACGGTCAGGAACTTATGCCCGGCGACCAGGCCTATGTTCAGGTGCGTCTGGAGAAACCTGCGGTAATTGTTTTCAATGACCGCATTGTTATGCGCAGTTTCGCCCGGCGTGAAACCGTTGGCGGGGGAGTGGTTCTTAATCCCTGCCCGGCCAAGCATAGACTCAAAGAGTATGAAACCCTGCTCCCGGATTTCAAACTGCTGCGGGCCGGAAAACCGACCGATGTGGTTGCCATTCTGGTTAAACAGGCCGGTATTTCAGGCCTGCGCCTGGATGAGTTGCGGGCTTTCCTCAACCTCTCGGCAAAAGCTCTGGGCAAGGTTATTGATGAACTGCTGGCCTGCCGGGCAATTGTTCGTTTCGATAATGAACGTCATTTTTTGATCGCGGGTGAACTTTTTGACGCGCTCGCTGAAAATATTGTGACGATGGTCTTAGATTACCACCAGCGTGAACCGATGCGTGAAGGTATGGCTAAAGAGGAGATAAAATCCCGTTCATCACTTTCGGTCTCGCTTTTTAACGCTCTTCTACAGCGTTTGATAAAGACCTCTAAGCTGGTTGTCGATCAGGATCTGGTTCGTGACCCGGAACACCGGGTTCACCTGGCGGTTGATGCCGACAAACTGAAAGCTGACCTGCTCAACCTCTATCAACAGGCCGGGCTCAATTTCCCCGACTATGGCTCACTTCCCGAGAAACTTCAAACCGAAATCGATGATATTAAACAGATTATGACGATTCTGGTGAAAGAGGGGACCCTGTTAAAGGTTCGCGACGGTATCTTTCTGACCCCGGAACATTATGAAAAGATGCGGACCCTGGTTGTCGATTTTCTCAAACAGAACGAGACCATGACGACCCAGGAATTCAAAGCTAAAATCGGTTTGAGCCGTAAATATATCATCCCTCTCTTTGAATATCTCGACCAACGTAAAGTTACTGCCAGAAAAGGTGAAGCCCGGATTCTGCTGCAGGGCTGAAAAGACTTGATTTATTGGCTAAGCGGAATCCGCAGCAGCGCACCCAGGCGGTTGATCTGTTTATCAAGCTCCCGAGCGTTGGGGTAGATACTCTCCAGCTTCTGCCAGAAGGCCGGGCCGTGATTTTTGATTTCGGTATGGGCCAGTTCATGCACCAGAATAAAATCCTTAAGCTCATCCGGTAAAAGTGCCAGTTTAATATTGAGACTGAGATTATTTTTCATCGAACAACTGCCCCAGCGGGTTTTCTGATTACGGATCGTCAGGCGGTTGTAACTGAAGCCAAACTCTGCGGCGATCTCCCGCAACCGTTCCGCAATCCCGGCGGCAGCTTCATCAATATCCAGATTTTCTATCCTTCCGGCATACTCATCCACCACCGATTGTGAACCTTCCAGCCGGCTGAACTGGCGCTTGATCCACTCCCGCTTACTTAACACAAAACGCTCGGCTTCCTTAAATGATGCCCGTTTCGGCATCGCCACCCGCACCTCGCCCGTGACCTTAACCGTAAGATTAATTCTCCGGGCGCGGTGACTGGGAACAAAAGATACCGGCCCGATATCATCAACCTCTTTAACCACCGGTAATTTTTTCACAGTTGTTAGAAAATTTCTCATATTACCTACAGTTGAATTAAAACCAGATGATATCTATCAGTAAATATCATCATGGCCGTGCAAAAGACAATTTGCATAGACGATATTTGGGGAATTTTTGT
>JAGGTT010000112.1 GCA_021163565.1 Candidatus Tharpella sp. | reverse complement strand
TCCTTGAAACCGGCACTGATGAAATCGAGTCCGAAAAGAGTGAATGAGTTACAGCTGATCCCGCCATGATAGAGACGCTGGTGCCCGGCCATATTGCAACCGGCAATAAAACCCTGCTCTCCGGCCGCCGGCCAGAGCGGAATCCGGCCCGATTTTTGCGCGATCAAATCATAAGCTGAGGCAATATCACCAGCGGCATAGAGATCTTCAGCGAAAGCCTGACTGCGGTCAACCTCAAGACCATCACCGGCCGTGGCCGGAACTCCGTCAAAAAAGTTTCCATCCGCGCCCCAGTTATCAGCTACCATCGGGCTTAGAGTTTCAACTCCCTTGCCGTAGAGCAGGCCGTCAACCACCAGTTCCCGCCCCTTCGAGGTAGTCAAAAGCAACTTCTGTTGCGCCGCCGGAGCGGCTCTGACGATCTCCTCTTGCAGATTAATTGTTACCCGGTTAGCCATCAGCCGGGTGGCTGCCAGCTCTGATCCGGCCCGGTCTAGAACCTGGGAAAGAATCCGCTCAGAAGTTGCAAAAAGTTCAATCTCAATGCCTTTTCTGCGTAACGCGACCAAACTCTTCAGGCTGACCAGACCGGCACCGGCTACGGCCCAGAGGCCTCCAGACTGCATAAATTTCTGCATCCTCAAAGCGTCATTGAAATTGCGCAGAGTTAAGATACCGGGCAGCTCCGCCCCCGGAAAATCCGGTTTCTTGGGCTCACCGCCGGTGGCAATCAAAATGGTATCAGCACTGATCGAATCGCCGTCTGCGAATAATACCGACTTATTTTGCGGGTCAATTTTTACAACCGTTCTTCCGGATTGAAAATTGACCCGGTTCTCGGCAATGATCTTTTCGCCCCACGAGAAGAGAGAATCCTTTTTGATCACCCCTTCCAGGTAATAAGTCAGCAGGCAGCGACAATAGGGCGGCCAGGGCTCATGTGAAATTATATTGATGGCATCCTCGGGAGCGAATCGGGCCAAAGCCCGGGCCGCACTAATCCCGGCATTACCGGCCCCGATTATCAGATGGCGACGGCGCATGCGTTCAAATTCCCAGAGCCTGACGTTTCTTATTAATAATCTTTTCCATCTCGTCCGCGGCTTTCAGCGGATCCTCTTCGACAAAAAAGTAGCCCCCGAAAACCTCACCGGCGGTTTTGGTCAGAATCTCCATAACCTGATCCCCGCCGGCAATCGGCGGCATCGGCCAGAGGTGAACCGGCACCCCGGAAGCAACAAAAAAGGTACCGATTGAAACCGCTTTTTCGGTCAGCCATTCGGGTGCGGAACCGACCAGCGGCAGATCGTCGATATCGACTCCCAGGGCATCGGCTAAAGCCCCGGCCAGAACCAGCATCCGCGAACAATCGACACATGAACCCATGTGCAGGCAGGGCGGAATCTTAAGCGCCTCGCAGACCGCACGCAAACCCGGCCCGGCATCTTTGGCGGTCTCGGTCTGCATCAGCCCGGCCTTGGCCGCGGCAATCGCCCAGCAGCCGGTGCCGATCACTAGAATATCTTTAGCAATCAAGGCTTTGGCCAGCTCAATATGATAAAAATCGTGAGTAACTTTGGGGTTGTTGCAGCCGACGATCCCGACTACTCCTTTGATGGCCCCGCTTTTTATAGCGTCAAGCAACGGTTCCGGAGTACCGCCCAAGGCATCCAGAATTGCTTCAACCGAGAAACCAACCATGGCCGAATTCGTAATTTCCGGAATATAAACCCGATCATGATTGCGATTGTCGTAGTTTTCGATCGCCATGGTCACAATCTTTTTCGCGCACTGGTCGGCCTCGGTCTCTTCAAACTGGATGTGAGTAGCACCGGGAAAGCCAGCCTGATCGCTGGTTGCGACGAAATGGGTATGATAACATTTGCAGAGTTCGGCCAGGGCCGGAAAGATGCACTGAACATCGACACTCATCAACTCGACCGCCCCGGTAATAATAGCCAGTTCCTGCTGCAGCTCATTACCGGCAATCGGAATCCCGTGCCGCATCAGAACTTCATTGCCGGTACAGCACATGCCGACCACATTGATCCCCTGGGCTCCATGTTTCCGGGCCAGTTTTTCCATCACTTTAGAGGAAGCGATTTCAACAATTTTTTCCGAGAGGATGGGCTCGTGACCGTGAACCACGATATTAACCTGATCTTTGGAGAGAACTCCGAGATTGGCCGTGGCTTCGCGAATTTTCGGGGTGCCGAAGAGAATATCCTGAATCTCGGTGGCGATCAGGGAACCGCCCCAGCCGTCACCAATCGAGGCCCGCACCCCCTGCGCAATCAAGGAGAGCGGGTCGTGGTCAACCCCGAAATGGGTGCGATGCATGATATCGACAATCTCCCGGTCAATGCCCCGGGGAAGAATACCGATTGTCTTTTCGGTCGCGGCACTTAAATCAGTCGCAATCTTCTGCCACCGGGCCAGACGTTTAACCGGAGCATAAGCCTTGACAAAAGCCAGGGTCTCTTCATCCTGCTTGCCGAAATCATTTAAGGCGATATCGGCAATATCAGCGGCAATCGCGGTTTTTTTCCGGCCTTTGCAGGCAATCCCGAGGCGCGCCGCCACAGCTTTCAGCTTTTCCACATCAACCAGTTCATAATTCTTATTCTTACCCGAAGCGACATCTTTAAGCAGCAGCGCCGGCCGCCGGCCGTGGTCAGAATGGGCGGCCGCGCCCCCGGCAATCATGCGGATCAAATTCCGGGCGATGATCGTATCGGCACCGGCCCCGCAAGCCCCCTTCTGCGCTCCTTCCCCGAAAGGATCGATACGGCAGGGCCCCATGGCACAGATCCGGCAGCAGAGCCCGAGTTCACCGAAACCGCATTGCGGCTGCTGTTTTTCCAATCTCTCCCAGACGGTTTCAATATTCTGATCGGCCGCAACCTGCAACATCTCCCGGCTCGCCGGATCAACACTTTTTGCTTTGATTTTTTCATCAATATTCATGATTATCTCCTTGAATATTCAGGGTACCCTTCATTCAATTCTAGTAGATTAAGTTAAAGTGTACGCAGACCGGCCAGAACCTGCTGCCGCTGCAACCGGGCCTGGTCATCAATCTCTGCATAAATCAGGGCCCCGACCGGACAGGCATTAACGCAGGCCGGTTCCTCACGATCCGGACAACGATCGCATTTGCTGATCCGGCGTTCTTCGTGTTTTTGCGTAATAATGCCGAAAGGACATACCATAATACACATCCAGCAGCCGACGCAGAGCTCGGTGGTACAGGTAACCACGCCGCGCGCGTCGCGATGCAGGGCACCGGTCAGGCAAGCCGTCAGACAGGGCGCATCTTCACAGTTGCGGCACTGCAGCGGGAGAAAACCCCGGCCGTCGGTCACAACATGAACCCGGTACTGGGGCAGAGGGTTTTCCCGGATAGCGGACAACAGGGTTTTACCACGGGAATGCTCAACCGCGCAGGCCAGCTCACAGCTGCGACAGCCGAGACAGAGTTCCGGCCTGATCAAAAGTTCTTTCATGATGAATAACCTCCATGAATTTAGAAGGTTTTAAGATAGGCACAGACGGGAATTTTTGATGCTCTCGTAAAAAGTCTCGGGATGGCTAAGTAAAAATTTCGATATACAAGATATTGTGGTCTCTCCAGACGCGAGACCATACATATAGTATGTCGAGCGGTTGGAGAGCCGCAATAACGCAGTAGATCGGACTTTTTACGACGCCATCATTTTTACGAAACCAGCCTTTACACTATATTGTATGAATCAGACACTGTAAAGAAAAAAGCTTGAAAAAATCAAGAATTGTGATACTGTTATTATTCTATAGTTATAATGTGGTTATAGAAAGTCCTTGCAACCATATCTGCCTGGGTTTGTCCGCGTGGGTCTGCGGCCGGATTTTTGGATATAAATTCAAGTTACTTGATTTCAAGAAAGCTGTAATATTAAAAGGGGGACACATAAATATCGGCTACATCCATCCTTAAACCACAAATAATATCATGGAGGTAACATGAAAACATCTGTTCGGAGAACCTTGCTTTACATCATCATGCTGACACTGTCTGGTACTCTGCTCTGGAGTTGTGCCGGCACCAAGAAGGCCGAAAAAGTAACCTGCAGCGGCAGCATCGAGTGGGATATATGTGAATCTGCTGAAATCACATCTTTTGCCTGTGAACTCGGCAAATTTAAGAAAAAACCGGCTCTGGTTTACACGGTTGCCATCAAAAATACCGACCCCGCGCCGCATCGTTACCGCCTCAATATCTTCCTCCTCGACCAGGACAAGGCGGCCGGGTTTCTGGTGCCGCGTAAAGGTAAACCGCCGGTTGTAAAACCGGGGGAAACGGTTACCGTCAAAATACCTTTCTTTAAGGCCACGAAAACGTCAGAAAAAATGCTGGTCATTCTGAGAACTATCGGCGAATAGTCTAACCATCAGGTAACTCACAGGAGATAAGTACCATGACTAAAAAAATAACTTTCGTATTGGCCCTGCTGGCGACAATGGGCTTCATTTTCAGCTTTCAGGTGAATTCAGCTGCGGCCAAGACCCGTTTTATCTCAATTGGAACCGGCGGTACCGGCGGGGTTTATTATCCCTACGGCGGCGGTGTCGCTGAGATCTGGACCAAGAAAGTCAAAGGCATCAAAGCGGTAGCCGAGGTTACTGGAGCTTCCGTCGAAAACACCAAACTCTGCGATAAAGGCGAGACCCTGTTCGGTGAGATCATGAGTGATGTCGCCTTCCAGGCTTATACCGGAACCGGTAAATTCAAAGGTAAACCGCAGAAAATCCGGGGCATGTTTGTCATGTATCCCAATGTCTACCATATCGTCACCCGTCAGGATTCAGGGATTAACAGTATCAGCGACCTTAAAGGCCGGAAAGTCTCGGTCGGAGCCCCGGGCAGCGGCACCGAGTTTATGACCAGCCTGATTCTTGAAAGCGCTCTCGGCATCTCTTACGACTCCTTTAACGTCTTCCGTCTCTCCTTCAACGAAAATGCCAACGCCTTAAAGGATAATTCCATCAAGGCCGGCATCTGGTGCGTCGCGCCGCCGACCTCTTCGATCATGGATCTGGCGACCACGCACAAGATCAAAATTATTCCGTTCACGAAGGCAGAAATCGACCAGGTCACCAGCAAATACCCCTTCTACGCCGGCTACACCCTGCCTGCAGGAATCTACAACGGCCAGGATCAACCGGTCTATACGGCTTCAGTCTGGAACACCTTTATCTGTAATGCCGACCTCGATGAAGATCTGGTCTATCAACTGACGAAAGCGGTCTTTGAAAACCAGGATTTCCTGATCAAGATCCACCATTTCGCCAAATATACTACCCCGGAGAACGCGGTCAAATATTCGGCCATTCCCTTACATCCCGGTGCCATCAAATATCTTAAAGAAAAAGGGGTTGAGGTTCCGGCCCGCCTGATCGCAAAATAGATCAAGATAGATGAAAATCTATAAATCCCGGCATTCATATCGCTTATGGGTGCCGGGATTACTGTTACTGTTGTTTGTCTGGCTTGCGCCGCAGAGAGCCGGGGCACTCAGTCAGAAAAGCACGACGCAGCTGGTGGTCAGCAATTTTTCGACGGCTGAAATAATCGCGATTCTGCCGGTCAGCGCGGGTGAAAAATTTACCATCCGCTATATTCATTCAGTTGACAAGACCCCGATCTTTGAAGAGTTCCGCCTTGATCTGAAACAGGGCCTGGTGCTGGAAAAAACCTGGTTTACGATGTTCGGCGCCGGACTCGGCCACTGGCCGGGACATGGCGACCTGAGCCAGGATAAAGAGTGGATCACCATCGACAACATTGAGCAGCCCCTGGGAAGTTTCATCCTCCGCATCGGGGCCTTAAGTGTCGGACATACAATTATTTACCACAACCGGGAAATAAATCTTTCCCGCCGGGCCCCCGGAGTGCGGGCCCTGGTTGAATTCAGAAGATAAAAAAATGGCTGATAAAGAGATAATTATTGAAGATTACAGCGCCAGCGGCCAGCGCAATCTGCGCGGTATCCTGGCTTTATCGGTAACCGTCGTTGCGATTACACTTTCGCTGTTTCAACTCTATACAGCCGGCATCGCCCCGCTGGCGGCCATCTACCAGCGCTCGGTTCATCTGGTTCTGATTCTGGTTCTGGTTTTTGCCCTCTATCCACCGATCAAGACCGCCGCCAAAGACAAAATCGATATCTATCTCATTATCGACGGCATCCTGATCCTGCTGGCTATAACCATCGGGGCCTATATCTGGATTGAATTTAACGACATCGTCGAGCGCCAGGGTGACTGGATCACCACCGATGTCGTCATGGGCACGATCGCAATCTTTCTGGTGATGGAGGCGACCCGCCGGGTTATCGGCCTTTTCATGTCGGCAATCGCCATAATTTTTCTCTTATTTACCTATTTCGGCCCCTGGATGCCCGATCTTTTGGCCCATAAAGGCTACAGCATCGAACGCATCGTCACCACCCTCTATC
>JAGGTT010000148.1 GCA_021163565.1 Candidatus Tharpella sp. | reverse complement strand
GGCGGTTCAAGGCGGTATTGTAGAGTGGTCGGCAGATTTCCCGGGCCGTGGGGTCGGAGATTCGTGCAAACATCCAGTCGAATTTACTTTTAACTTTTTCGGGGCTGGATTCTCTGGTCTTGACAGTTACAAAAAGATCAACATTGGTCTGGAAAAAGCTTAAACTGTCGGCATCTTTAAGGAGATCGGTTTCCGGATCACCACCGGTTTCGTGATGGGCAACCAGATGGTATACCTTGTCGCAGAGTGGGGTCGGGCAGTTTAAGGTTTTGAGAAACTCGATGATTATTTTGGCACTGCGCTGCTGATGATAATCGAGGAAGGCACGATCCTGAAAAGCATTTTCTGAACTGAACATCTTCTGATAGACGAGATCTTCCCGGAAAGCCCGTTCAATATCGTGGGTTACAGCGGCAATCAGCATCGCCGAGTCAGCTTGCGGGTTCAGTTTCAGGATCCAGTCCGCAGTTTTTTCAAGGTGAAGGGGGGGGAGCTGGTTATTAACCGCGGCGAAAGATTCTTCCATAAACTCTTTCGCCGCTTTGTAATAATTTAACTCACCATTGCCGGTGGTCGGAGACACAGCTACTTTTCCTTTTCCGCTTCTTTTAAGGCCAGCAGCACCCGTTCCGGGGTTAGAGGTAACTCCGTGATCTGGACTCCGGTGGCGTCGTAGACCGCATTCAAGATCGCCGGGATAGTCGGCATGATCGCTCCTTCACCGACCTCCTTGGCGCCAAATGGGCCGTTAGGTTCATTACTTTCAATAATCATGGTTTCGATATTGGGCATATCGAGGGCAGTGGCAATCCGGTATTCACCCAGTGAGGGTGTCAACAGATTGCCTTTTTCATCAAATTTGACCTCCTCAAACAGGGCTTCACCAAGGCCCATGCTCAGGGAACCATGCATCTGGCCCTCGACCATGGTTTTGTTGATGGCGAGCCCGCAGTCGTGAGCATCAGTCATCGCATCAACCGTAATCTTACCGGTATCCCGGTCGACCGTGACTTCAACCACCTGAGCTGAGCCGCCGTAAGCGGGTGAAGTGCCGACTGCAGCCCCCTTGAATTTTCCACCTAAAATCGGCGGTTTGTATTTGCCGGTACCGACGATGGTGCCTTTTTCGAGAAAGGCCATGCGGGCAGCTTCGGTGAAACTCAACTCATCACCTTCGGGAAGATTAGGCCAGCCCCGGTGCTCTTTCCGGTAATAGTCGCGGAACTTGGCAAAATCGAGTTTTTTGCGGCCCTTGACTTTGATGAAACCCTCTTTGATGTCAAGGTTTTTGATATCCATCTTCAGCTTGTCGGCAACGACCTCCAGAATCTGGGCCTTGATATTTTCGGCGGCATCCTTGGTCGCGTGGCCCGACATCAGTGTCTGCCGGGAAGAGTAGGCCCCAAGATCAACCGAGTAGTCGGTGTCACCGGAGTCGACCCGGACATCATCTAGGGGGATGCCTAAAGCCTCAGCCGCGATCATGGCGACCATGGTATTTGCTCCCTGGCCGATTTCAGCGATACCGCTGCGCAGAATAATCGTGCCGCCGTCTTCCGCGACCTTGATCTCAGCGGTAGAATGAAAGGTGTCGGAGCGGTAGATCGGATAGCCGGCACCGGAGACAAAAAAGCCGCAGGCCATCCCGATACCTTTGCCGGCCGGCAGTTTGCCTTTCTTCTTTTTCCAGGCAGAGCCTTTTTTGACCGCGTTGACACACTCCCGCATTCCGAGTGAAGACATATTCAGATCGTTACAGGTGGTATCACCGGTTTCCATCATGTTTTTCATGCGTAATTCAATCGGATCAATCTTTAACTCTTCAGCAATAATATCGAGCTGCTGCTCGAAACAGGCTCGAGCCGCGACCCCGCCATGGCCGCGCTGGGCGCCGCAGGCGGGTTTGTTGGTGTAGACGCGCATTCCGTCATATTTCATATTCGGCAGCCGGTACGGGGCTCCGAGGAGTGATCCGGCATAGTAGACCGTTGCAATCCCGAACGAGCTGTAGGCACCGCCGTCGAGTGTGCATTTATGGGCCAGCGCCATAATCGTGCCGTCTTTTTTGAAGCCGGTAGTCATCTCATGATAAAACTGATGCCGGGCCCGGGAGTGGAGAAAAACCTGCTCCCGGGAATAGGTTATCTTGACCGGAGAGCCGGTTTTAATGGCGAGAAAACAGGCACTGATCTCCAGCGGTGTAGCTTCACATTTGGGGCCGAATCCACCGCCGACACAGGGCCGGACAACTCTGACCCGACCAATCGGAATCCCGGTCATCATGGCGACGGTGCGCTGGACGTAGTGGGAAACCTGAGTCGAGGTGTGCAGGGTTAAACGGCCGGCATGGTCGTATTCAGCAATACAGGCATGAGGTTCAATAAAACCGCCGTCCTGGCGTTTATTAACCAGTTTATGGGTATGAATAAAATCACACTCCTTGAACGCCGCGGCCGTATCACCGAATTCCTGGTGAACCTCGGCGTTGATATTGCCGGGATAATCATCATGCAGCTGAGGCGCGTTTTCGGCCAGAGCTTCTGCGGCTGTTAAAACGATTGGCAGTTCTTCATACTCAACCCGGATTAGATCGAGAGCAGCCTGGGCCGTGTCCAGGTCAACCGCGGCTACCGCCGCGATCTCATCACCGATATAACGAACCTTATCGTGGGCAAACAGGGTTTCATCATAACGGGCCGGAGAGACCCCGTATTTAGTTAAACCGACATCTTTGGCGGTGATGACGGCTTTGACTCCGGGCAGGCGCTCAGCTCTGCTGGTGTCAATATTTTTGATTAGGGCATGGGCCACAGGAGATTGTAAAATTGCCCCGTAAAGCTGGCCGGAACGATTTAAGTCGTCAGCGTACTGAGCCTTGCCCGTAGCTTTGACCGCGGCATCAACCCGGGGAGCCCGAGTATTTAAGACTGAAAATTGTGGTTTTTTCATCAGCAATTCTCCTCCTGACAATCATTTTCACTGGCTGACGAGCAGCCGCAGGCTGGTTTTTCAACTTTTAAAATCGCTTCGACAATCTTCTGATAACCGGTGCAGCGGCAGAGATTCCCCGAGATCGCGGTGCGAATTTCAAGTTCACTCGGCTCCGGTTGCTCGTCGAGCAGTGCTTTTGCCGAAAGCAGCATACCCGGTGTACAGAAACCGCACTGAATAGCGCCGTGCTCAATGAAAGAGGTCTGCAACGGGTGAAGTTTGTCACCATCGGCCAGTCCCTCAATTGTAGTGATCCGGTGACCGTCAATCTGAGCCGCCAGGATGAGACAGGAGTTGACCGGTTCATCGTCGAGTAAAATTGTACAGGCACCGCAATCACCTTCACCGCAGCCGTATTTGGTGCCGGTCAGGCCCATATCCTCACGCAACATGCGCAGAAGGGTCTGGTTGGGATTGACCAGTACCTCACGGGTAATTCCATTAAGTTGGAAAGTTATATGACATTTTTTCATGATCTGGGATCTCCTTTACAGGTTCGCGGCTTCATAAGCCCTGGTCAAAGCTCGAATCGTGAGTTGTTCAACCATCAAACGGCTGTAAACCGCTGAGGTTCGCAAGCCGCGGGGCCGGGCTTCCCGGGCGGCGATTTTCGCGGCCGCGGCAAAGTTTTTCGGAGTAGCTTTGCGATCGTACAGGCTGGCCGCGGCATCATGGGCCAGCATCGGGGTTGGGGCGACAGCCCCGAGGGCAATCCGGGCACCTTTAATCGTACGGCCGTCGTCGGCTAACGAAATAACCGCCGCGACACTGACGATTGAACGTTCCAGGGCTTTGCGGACACCAAGTTTTTCAAAAGCTCCGCCGCAGCCCTCCGGCAGCCGGGGCAGGACAATCATGCTCATTATCTCTTCCGGCAGCATTACCTGCTCTCCCGGACTGACAAAAAAATCACTCAACAAAAGCTCTCTCTGATCACCGATGCGTTGCAATACCACGCTCGCCTGCAGGGCCAGAAGTGGCGGTGCCATATCCGCAGCCGGCATGGCTGTTACCAGATTGCCGCCGATGGTGGCAAGATTACGGATAAGCGGCGATCCCACCTGGGCTGCCGCCTGGGAAAGAACCTGTCCGGCCGGGCCGAGATCAGCGGTGGCAATTTCCGCTGCGGTAGTCCGGGAACCTAAGTATGTTCCTTCTTCATCAGCGCAGAAACCGAGAATTTCATCAACCCGGTCAAGGGCGACAACCTGGGTCGGGGTGACAGCCTTTTTCTTTAAGGCGATCAGCAGGTCGGTGCCGCCGGCTAGAAGTTTGGCCCGGTCTCCATAATTGGCCATCATCTGGCAGGCCTCATCCAGAGTGGCGGGAGCGTTATAATCAAACTTGGGCAATATCATTTGTATTCCTCCATTTAATGCGGGGATTT
>JAGGTT010000198.1 GCA_021163565.1 Candidatus Tharpella sp. | reverse complement strand
TGGTGCAGGTTAAAATCATGGACGCTTCGAGATTTAAACGTTTTGTTTATGATAAGTGTTTGCCGATTGGCTATCATTGGGCCGATCTCAAGTTTCAGAAAAAAACTCCAACCCTGATTGATAAGATTAAATACGGGATCGCCTACTGTCTGGTTTTTCGGGCCTTAAAGGATCGTCTTGGTTTTACTCATATCCGCAGTGCATCGACCGGAGGGGCCGCTTTGGGCCCGGATACATTCCGTTTCTTTCACGCTCTGGGGGTAAATCTCAAGCAGATCTATGGTCAGACCGAGATCTCCGGGATCTCCTGTATTCATCGTGACGGTGATGTCGATTTCGATTCCGTCGGCATGCCGATACCCGGGGCCGAGATTAAGATTACCGAAGAGGGTGAGATTGTATCCCGCAGTTCCTCACTTTTTATGGGTTATTTTGAGAATCAGAAGGCCACCGATGAAACCATTATTGATGGCTGGCTCCACTCCGGTGATGCCGGCTATTTTAATGATAAAGGCCATCTCGTGGTTATTGATCGGGTCAAGGACGTTATGACCTTGAGAGACGGCACCAAATTCTCGCCGCAGTTTATTGAAAACAAACTTAAATTCAGTCCTTATATAAAAGAGGCCGTAGCGATTGGGCACGAGCGCAATTATATTGTGGCCATGGTCTGCATCGATTTTGAGATTGTCGGTAAGTGGGCCGAAAATAACCGCATGGCTTATACGACCTACACTGACCTGGCCTCCCAGGATCAGATCTACGGCATGATCCAGGAAGAGGTTGCCAAGGTCAATGAAAATCTGCCCGAAGCTGCCCGGGTGCACAAGTTTATTCTGCTCTACAAAGAACTTGACGCCGATGATGATGAGCTGACTCGGACCCGCAAAGTCCGGCGCCGTTTTGTTGATGAAAAGTACTCTGAGATCATTGAAGGAATGTATGCCGATAAGGATCTTATCCATATCGAGACGATTATCAAGTATCAGGACGGCAAAACCAGGAAGTTAAAGACCGATGTTAAGGTGAAAAGTTTTTAAATAGTTCAGGAGTAAGTTACTAAAATGGATTTTTTTCTTCAACTGTTGGTGAGTGGAATTGTGGTCGGCAGTATCTATGCCCTGGTTGCTTTGGGGTTCGTACTGATCTACAAGGCTACCGGCGTCATCAATTTTGCCCAGGGTGAGTTTCTCATGGTTGGCGCCTATGTCTGTCTGGCAATGGTGGCCCAACTCCATATTCCATTCTGGATTGCTTTTGTTCTGACCATGGTGGTTACCGTGGCTTTAGGATTGATAATTGAACGCTTGGCGTTACGGCCGATGATCGGCGAGCCGATTATCTCAATTATCATGTTGACCATCGGTCTCTCCAGTGTTTTGAAGTGTGTCGTGCTGGTTATTTGGGGGCCCAATAACCGGGTCTACCCGCAGATCTTCTCCCAGGTACCGATTCATTTAGGGCCGGTGGTGATCTCTCAGGTCTATATCTGGTGTGTCGGTTTCGCCATGCTCTTTCTCGCCATGTTTACCCTCTTCTTTCGTTATTCATCATCGGGGATTGCCATGCGCGCCGTGGCTGACGATCAGCAGGCCGCCCTCTCAATGGGTATCAGTGTCAAAAAAGTTTTTGCTATGGCCTGGTGTATCTCCTTTCTGGTCGCCGGTGTCGGCGGGGTTTTCCTCGGTAATATCAATGTTGTTAATGTCTCCTTGGGCTTTTTCGGATTGAAAGTTTTTCCGGCAGTTATCCTGGGTGGGCTTGACAGTATTCCCGGGGCGATTGTTGGCGGTCTGCTTATCGGTGTCCTCGAAGCGATGACCGGAGGCTATCTCGATCCTATCATCGGCGGCGGCACCAAAGAGGTGATTCCTTTTGTTGTTCTGGTTATTATCCTGATGGTCAAGCCTTATGGCTTCTTCGGGACGGAAGAGATCGAAAAAGTATGATGGCGTTGTAAAAAGTTCCGATATCCTGCGTTGTTGTGTTTTTCCAGACACTCGACATACTACTTGTATGGTCTCGCGCCTGGAAAACCAAAACATCTTGTCTATCGAAATTTTTACTTAGCCATCCAGTAAATGAAATGAACCACTGAGGAATAGGGTGAATATTCGGGTATCGTTTCCAATTGTCTCGATGTGGGGACAGAATTAAATTCTGTCTCCGTGCGAAGCAGGGTGAAGCAAAATAACAAACTACCCGCTTTAACTTAACAAGGGATTTAAACGTAGCCGAATATTTATAGTCGGTTGTTAATATTATATTGAGGCTTTAGATGAGCGCGAATATTTGTGGTGATTATAAAACTAGTTATAAAGCGGACATGGTTCTCTTTCAGACCGTCTTTTCCAAATTCTGGCTTATCGCCTTTCTGATTTTTCTTGCGATCATTCCCCATTTTCTCGATAACTATGTTCTCTATGTCTGTAACATGATCGGGATTGCGATCATCGGCGCCTTGGGGCTCAATATCCTGACCGGGTTTACCGGGCAGATATCGTTGGGACATGGTGCTTTTATCGGAGTCGGGGCTTACGCTTCCGCCTATCTGGTGATGGATTTAGGCCTGCCCTTTTTTGTTGCTATGCCTTGTGCCGGTTTGATTGCGGCAATATTCGGGATGGTTTTCGGGATTCCATCCCTGCGCCTGAAAGGACTTTATCTGGCGATCGCCACTCTGGCAGCCCAGTTTATCATCGAATATCTGATGGTTCATGTCGAGCCCGTAACCAATGGGGTTTTGGGGAAGATGGTTGACTCTCCGTCAATTTTCGGCTTCATCTTTGACACTGATTTAAAGTATTTTTATCTGATTGGGACAATGGCAATTCTGGCTACCATGGTCTCTAAAAATATAGTTAGAACCCGAACCGGCCGGGCTTTTATTGCGATTCGTGATCAATATATTTCGGCTGAGGTGATGGGTGTCAACCTCTTCAAGTACAAGTTGATGGCTTTCGGTTTCAGTTCTTTCCTGGCAGGTATCGCCGGCTCTTTATGGGCTCACTATGTAACTATCATAACCCCGGAACATTTTACCATCGGGGTTTCGATTGAATATCTGGCGATGATCATTATCGGCGGCTTAGGACATATTATCGGCTCTATCTTTGGCGCTGTCTTTATGGTTCTGCTGCCGGAAGTACTTAGGGTTATGAGTGGTGCCTTGAGTGGTGAATTTCCGATGATCGTTAATATCTTCGCCGCCATCAAAGAGGGCATATTCGGCCTTATAATTATCGGTTTTCTGGTTTACGAGCCCGATGGTATGGCCCATCGCTGGCAGATGATCAAGGCCTACTGGAAACTCTGGCCCTTCTCTTATTAGTCTCTTACAGGTTCATCCCTTGTTTTTTAACAAGAGAATGTTCTGATAGAGCGCTTGCTTGCAGGCAACGTCCGCAGATATTAATCATTGACATTTTCCTTGAAATGTTCAAAGACTGTATTGTGTTTATTTAATCAAATCTGCTTGGTAGAGAGAGTTGCCAGTCGCCGCTGATTTTACTGAAATTTGACGACAATTTTTACTAGAGGCGTACACGGGAAGGTTCCGCCCTTAATTGAGGACCATAAATTTATGCAGGAAAAAGGAGAGTAGAAAATGAAGAGATTAAGTATCTGGTTGGTAGCTATCTCCCTGGTATTGTTTTTTGCGGCGCCGACTCTGGCCGCAAAAACCATCAAGATCGGTGGACTTTTTGACATTACCGGCGGTACCGGTTCGGTCGGTACTCCGTATGCTGAAGGGGTTCGTGATTGTGTTCGTAGTATTAATGATAATGGCGGTATCAACGGCGTCAAGATTGAACTGTTGGACGTTGATTATGCCTATAAAATTCCGCAGGCTTTAGCTGCGTACAAAAGGTTTAAAACCCAAAAGGTCGTCGCCATCCAGGGTTGGGGAACCGGCGATACGGAAGCTATGTCTCCGTTGATTAAAAAAGATAAGATTCCTTATTTTTCGGCCTCTTATTCCGAGCATCTGACAGACCCCAAAGTCACTCCTTACAACTTTATGGTCGGTACTACTTACGCTGATCAGGCTCGGGTTGCTCTGAAATTCATCAAAGACACCTGGACTGACAAAAGCCGTAACCCCCGGGTTGCTTTCATCTATAATGATACCGGTTTCGGTCGTTCACCTTTCTTTACGGTAAAATTTCAGGGCTACGATTTTGATGGCGCCGAAGCTTATGCTAAAGAGATTGGGGTTGACCTGGTCGCCAAACCGATTATCGGACTGCGCGCTCTTGATGCTACACCGCAACTGCTCAACATGAAAAAAGCCGATCCTGATTTCGCGATTTGTCAGGAGACTTCAGTTATGGCAACGATCCTGAAAGATGCCAAAAAACTTAAACTGCGGACCAAATTTTTTGCTCTGAACTGGGCCATGAGTGGCAAAATCCGGGAACTCGCCGGTGACGCTGCTGAAGGTTGTTACTGGACGAATCCTTTCTGTCTCTGGACCGATGATGCTCCCGGCGTTAAAGAAGCCAAAGCCGCCAGTGAAAAATATCATCCCGGAAAAGTTCAGATTGTCAATTATTTCCAGGGTTTCACTGCTATGAAGGTTATGGCCGAAGCGATTGGCAATGTTAAAGGCGAAGTTTCCGGCCCGGCGATTAAGGCTGCTCTTGAAAATATGACTGATTTTGATACCGGTGGTTTGACCGTGCCGATCAGTTTTTCCGCCAAGAGTCACAAAGGTTCCATGGGTCTGAATATCTACCAGGTTCAGGGTGGGAAATTTGTGCCGGTCAAAAAAGTTCTCTTAAGTCGTTAAGCATGGCTTCTTAAAATGTCCACCTGCTTCGTTACACTGCAACCTTCGTCATTGCGGCGTACTCTGTGTACGCCTCTTTCCTCAGGTTTTGTGTGCCTCGCATCTGAATATTTTACTGTGCCATCTCAATAGTTCATTAAATGGAGGCACTGCGTAATTGCAGTGCCTCCGGTTTATGGCGGTTTGAAAGCTGTTTGCGTACTGCGGGCAGAAGTAGAACCCGCTGGTTGTGGAGATTTGCAAAATGGGTGTAATGCTCAGTGTTAACAATATCGAGGTTATCTACAACGAGGTCATTCTCGTTTTAAAAGGAATGTCTCTTGAGGTACCTGAAGGCAAGATTGTTACCCTTTTAGGGGCCAATGGTGCCGGTAAAACAACGACCCTGAAAGCGATCTCCGGCCTTCTTAAAACCGAAGAAGGGGAAGTCACCGACGGTAATATTGAATTTATGGGCGAGGTTATCAACAAGAAAGAGGCCGAGGATATTGTTAAGGGCGGCATCTTTCAGGTTATGGAAGGGCGGCGTATCTTTAAAGACCTGACCGTAACCGAAAACCTGCTTATGGGAGCTCATATCCGCAAAGATCGACAAAATATCAAACCGGATATGGATACGGTCTTTAGCTATTTCCCTCGCTTGAAGGAGCGTTACAAGCAGGTTGCCGGTTATATGAGCGGCGGTGAACAGCAGATGTTGGCCATTGGCCGGGCTTTGATGTCGAAACCTAAATTAATGATGCTTGATGAACCTTCATTGGGTCTGGCCCCCCTGTTGGTCAAAGAGATCTTTGAGATCGTCATGCGCATCAACAAAGAAGAAGGAACCACCGTACTCCTGGTTGAGCAGAATGCCAACCTTGCTTTGCAGGTTGCCGACTATGCCTACATCATGGAGGGCGGCAAGGTTGTACTCGATGGTGAGTGCGAAGTCTTGCGGAATAACCCGGATGTCAAAGAATTTTATCTGGGGCAGTCCGATGCCGGAAAGAAGAGTTTTAAGAATGTTAAACATTACAAGCGGCGTAAACGCTGGTTATCATAAGGATAGCTTAAGTTTTATATAGGTTCGGCTTTAAGGAAAGAATTTCAAGAGGGGGCAGTACTCATGACGGCAAGTAAACGTGACTCGGGCTATTATCATCAGGAACGCGAGACGGCATCGGTTGAGGCCTGGCAGATATACCATGACCGTCAGATAAAAAGTCTGGCGGAACAGGCCTACAAATTAGCGCCGGCGATTGCTGATCTTTTTAACGGCGCCGGGGTGAAGCCTGTCGATATCACTGCCGCTGCTGATTTGCAGAAGCTGCCGGTAACCACGAAAACTGATCTCGCACGTTTGCAGGCGGAGAATCCTCCCTTTGGCGGCTTTCTGACCGTGCCCGTAAACCAGCTCAAAAGAATTTTTATGTCACCCGGGCCGATCTATGATCCGCAGGGCTCGGCGAATGAGTTCTGGGGCTGGGGAGAAGGGTTTTACG
The DNA here is from genome assembly GCA_021163565.1 of Candidatus Tharpella sp. Taxonomy (GTDB): domain Bacteria; phylum Desulfobacterota; class Anaeroferrophillalia; order Anaeroferrophillales; family Tharpellaceae; genus Tharpella. The sequence continues at coordinate 757 of JAGGTT010000198.1, read as the reverse complement.
CCGCTGGATTTCGACCGCATGATGTGGTTATCAATACCTTTGGTTACCAGATGACCCCGGCCGGTTTAATGTTTGAGGAGTCCCTTTTGGATATCGGTTGTTGCGTTATTCCCACGGGAGTTGGAAATACGGAAACCCAGGTTAAAATAATGCAGGATATGGGGGTTACCGGTTTTGTCGGAATGGCCAGTTTTCTGCGGAAAATCGGGCAAACGGCAATTGCTGAGGGCCTTGATCCGAGAAAAGATCTCGCTTTAGAGATCGGCTACGTTGCCGCAGAAATTCTTACCGATGCTTTGCGGAGTGAAGTCGAAGATATGTTTGGTATGCGCCTGCGTCAGGGGTATGGAACCGCAGATTGTGGTTGCCTCGCCTATGAGTGTTCTGAGCGTAACGGGATGCACTTTACTTCCAATGCCTATATTGAAATTCTTGATCCGCGTACTCGCGAGGTCATGAAACCCGGAGAGCCCGGTGAAGTTGTCGTGACGTTGTTTAATTCTGCTTACCCCCTGATCCGTTTTGCTACCGGGGATCTCTCTGCGTTTACGATTGACACGTGTGCCTGCGGGCGGACAGCACCCCGTCTGACCAAAATTATGGGCCGGGTTGACCAGGTGACCAAGGTTAAGGGAATGTTCGTTCATCCCCAGCAGGCGGCCGCGGTTATCGCCAAATTTCCGCAAGTCAAAAAATTTCAGATCGTGGTTACCCGCGAAAATGAGCTTGATAATCTTCTCTTTAAGTTGGAGATGGC
>JAGGTT010000284.1 GCA_021163565.1 Candidatus Tharpella sp. | reverse complement strand
TCTCCTGGAATGACTACCTCTGCGCCATTCTGGGTGCCGTAAGCGCCATGTATCTCTACGTAAACTGGGAAAATATCGCCAACCGTTCCGGAATGCCGACAACTATGGACGTAGTGTTTGGCGTTATCCTGCTAGTGCTTCTACTTGAAGCGGCCCGGCGAGCCCTAGGGCCGGCTCTGTCAGTAATTGCCATAACCTTCAGCGTTTATGCCTATTTCGGCCCTTATATGCCTGACATCCTGGCCTTCCGCGGGGTCTCCTTAAATCGCTACTTGAGCCAGATCACGCTCTCCGGTGAAGGCATATACGGCATCCCTCTGGATGTCTCCGCCCGGGTCGTCTTTCTCTATGTTCTCCTCGGTGGTCTGCTCGAAAAAGCCGGGGCGGGAAAGTTTTTCATCGATCTGGCCTTATGTTTTCTGGGGCGTTACAAGGGGGGTCCGGCGAAGGCCGCGGTACTGGCAAGTGGTTTTACGGGCATGGTTTCAGGCTCCAGTATTGCTAATATCGTAACCACCGGAACTTTTACGATACCTTTGATGAAAAAGGTGGGCTATCCCGCTACCAAAGCGGCGGCGATTGAAGTTGCGGCCAGCACCGACGGGCAGCTGGCACCACCGATCATGGGGGCCGCGGCTTTTATTATTGCTGAATATGTCAATGTTCCCTATATCGCCGTAGTCAAAGCGGCCGCAATTCCAGCCTTTGCCTCATACGTTGCCCTGCTCTACATCACCCATATCGAAGCCTCTAAACTCGGTCTCAGAGGACTGCGTAAAGATGAACTGCCGATTCTTATCGAGACTTTATTAGGAGGTCTGCATTATCTGATTCCGATCGGAGCTCTGCTTTATGAACTGATCTACCTGCGCCACTCCCCGGACAAATCAGCTTTCAACTCAATTTTATGGCTACTGCTGGTAGTCTTTGCCAAGGATATAATTGACGGTCGCGGCGCCTCAAGAACTATTGGACAAAGCGTCAAAAAGAGTTTCACGACAGTCTACGACGGCCTCTCTTCCGGCGCGAAGAACATGGTTACCGTAGCCGTGGCCTGTGCCTCTGCCGGCATCATTGTCGGGGTTGTCAACATGGGCATTGGCGGCATGATCACCCAGATTGTCGAACAGCTCTCGGGCGGCAATATCTATCTCATGCTGCTGATTACTGCTATTGCCAGCCTCCTGATCGGCATGGGTCTGCCGACGACGGCGACATATATTGTCATGGCCTCACTGACCGCACCGATTATTGTTCAGGTCGGCGGCTTGAACAATTTTGTCGTTCCGCTGATGGCGGCCCATCTTTTCTGCTTCTATTTCGGGATCCTGGCCGATGACACTCCGCCGGTCGGTCTCGCTTCATACGCAGCGGCAGCCCTGGCCCGTTCAGATCCAATTAAAACCGGTATTCAGGGCTTCATGTATGACATCAGAACCTCTATTCTGCCCTTTATGTTCATCTTTAACACTGATCTGATTCTCCACAACATCAACAGCTGGCCGCTTGGCATCATGATCTTTATCATGGCCTGCATCGGCACCTGTGCTTTCGCTTCAGCGACTCAGGGCTGGTTTCTCATGAAAAACAAGTGGTATGACCTGGTGATCCTGCTCGGAATCTCTCTCATCATGTTACGGCCCGGGCTCCTCGCTGATTATCTCTCACTACCCAACAAATATCTGGCCTATCCTATAGGTCTGTTAATTTTGGGAGCTCTCTACCTGTTCCAGAAAAAGCGACTCGTGCAACAAACTTCTGTGGCGACTTAAATCTCCAGCGTAAAAACGAAAAGAGGCGGATTTCAGTAGAACTGAAATCCGCCTCTTGCAAAAATCCTATAAATCTGCTGCTGGAAGGTAGTAGCTTACTTCTCTTCTTCAGTCTCTTTTACTACCACCTCGGTTTCCTCTGCCACTGCCGCCGCCTCTTCCTGAACGTCCTCTGCCGCTTCGACCACAACGGCTTCATCTGCGGCATCATCGCTGGTAGCAGCGTCATCAGTCTCAGACTCATCTGCAGCAGTTGCCTGCAGTTCCTCTTCAACTCCGGCTTTCACCTGTTCTTCAACGCTTATCGGAGCCGCAGTTTCAGTGCTCTCTTTTTTCTCGGAAGCAGCGTCGGTAAGCTCACTGTCGACAAAACGAACGAAGGTCATCGGAGCCTGATCGACAAACCTGATCCGGGATTTAATCAGGCGGGTATAACCGCCCGGACGTTCGCTGAAACGTGGTGCAATCTCATCAAAAAGTTTCTGGACAAGCTGATGGTTGTTCAGAAATTTATAAGCCTGACGCCGGGCATGAAGGGTTCCCTTTTTGCCCAGCGTAACCAGACGATCTGTCACCCGACGCAACTCTTTGGCGCGGGCATCAGTCGTTTCAATATGTTCATGGGTAATCAAGGCCGCGGCCAGGGATCTAAACATCGCCTTCTGGTGGCTTGAACTACGCCCTAAACGTCGACCGGAAACTCTATGTCGCATATCCTTTATTCTCCTTCAGAATCAAAAAGTGGGGCCGAGCCAACTTAAACCCAAACCCGATCACTCTTCGTAATCGTCACTCATAACTTTCTTAATCATCTCAGCATTCTTAGGATCAAACTCCGGCAAAGTCATACCCAGAGAAAGACCCATACTGGTCAGTATTTCCTTAATCTCAAGCAGAGATTTACGACCAAAATTCTTCGTCGTCAACATCTCTGATTCACTCTTCTGTACAAGTTCACCAATCAAATCAATTTCAGCATTCTTCAAACAATTTGCCGACCGAACCGACAACTCCAATTCACTGACATTACGATAGAGGTTTTCATTAACCACCTCTTTTTCTTCAGCCTCTTCAGGCTCAACTTCAACAGGTTCTATATTTTCATCAAAATTGATAAAAACCGCCATCTGATCCTTGATAATCTTGGCGGAATAAGCCAAGGCATCAGCCGGTTCAACCGTACCATCAGTCCAGATCTCAATCGTGAGCTTGTCAAAATCGGTCTGTTGTTCGACCCGAGCATTGGTCACGACATAGTTGACTTTAGTGACCGGAGCAAAAACTCCGTCAAGAAGAATTGTCCCAATCGGGTAGGAGTGCTGATCACCAATCTGGGCTGCTGGAACAAACCCTTTCCCGGTCTGTACGGTAAGGGCCATTTTCAAAACAGCATCACTCTCGAGTGTTGCAATATGGTGATCAGGATTCAAGATCTCAACATCCTGGTCAACTATAATATCTCCGGCCGTAACTATCGACTTATCGCTGCCCTTAGCATCGATATAGATAGTTTTAGGATTCTCACTATGCATCTTCAGGGAAACACCCTTGAGATTCAATGAGATAATGGTCACGTCCTCATGAACTCCGGGAATAGCCGAAAATTCATGATTAACACCATCACTATGATACGATGTGATGGCCGTCCCCTGCAGGGATGAAAGCAGAACCCGCCGCAGAGCATTACCCGTGGTAATGCCATAGCCACGTTCCATCGGTTCAACCACAAACTTACCATAGGTCGCGGTCAACACACTTTCGTCGCATACAACTTCAGTCGGCTTAATCAGCTCGCGCCAATTCTTATAAATCAATGACATATACGGCACCAATAAGGTTTAACGGGAATAAAATTCAACTATCAGCTGTTCGTTAATCGACTGCGAGATATCCTCACGTTTCGGCAGAGCCTTAAGCACTCCGCGGCCCTTCGCCTTATCTACTTCAAGATACTCGGGCAAAGAACGCCTTGCGGCAGCGGCTAAAGCCTCACTGATACGATTCAGCTTACGACTTTTTTCGCAGACTTCGACCACATCGTTAATCGAAACCTGAAAAGAAGGAATATCAACCCGTTTGCCGTTAACAACAAAATGACCATGGGAAACCAGCTGCCGAGCCTCGGCCCGGGTATTGGTAAAACCCATACGGAAAACAACGTTATCCAAGCGGCGCTCAACCAGAATCAACAAGTTTTCACCGGTTACTCCCCGCTGGCGATCAGCCTTGGCAAAATAGCTGCGAAACTGTTTCTCAAGCAGGCCGTAGATACGACGAACTTTCTGCTTTTCCCGCAACTGCATCCCATACTCTGTAATTTTGGTTCTGCGCTGTCCATGCTGACCCGGTGCGTAAGCCCGGCGATCAAAGGCACATTTTTCAGTATAGCAACGGTCTCCCTTAAGAAACAGTTTAGCCCCTTCACGCCGACACTGGCGACAGACAGATTCTCTGTATCGTGCCAAAACTTCCTCCTTAGACTAAACTCTTCTCCGCTTCGGGGGACGACACCCGTTATGCGGAATGGGAGTAATATCTCTAATCACATTAATTGTCATACCAACACTCTGAATTGCGCGAATGGCGGATTCCCGTCCGGATCCCGGCCCTTTTACATGAACATCAACGGTACGCATACCGTGATCCATCGCTTTCTTTGCCGCCTCCTCTGCCGTCTGACGTGCGGCAAAAGGTGTACTTTTTCTTGAACCTTTGAAACCAACAACACCGGCATTCGCCCAAGCGATCACATTTCCCTGCGGATCCGTGAAACTGACTTTCGTGTTATTGAAAGTCGCCAGTACATAAGCGATCCCAACAGGGACATTCTTTTTTACCCGGCTTTTACCGGTTTTTCCTTTCTTCGGATTAGCCATTTTTCCTCCTAGCAGCTTAAGACATCCCTGCCCGCCACCAGTTAATACCTGCTCTAATCTAACAATTTATCTACTTATCAACCTTTCCTGACTACCGGACCACGAGCCGGACCTTTACGGGTTCTGGCATTAGTCTTAGTCCGCTGGCCCCGAACCGGCAATTTCCGGCGGTGACGCAGGCCCCGGTAACAACCAATATCCATTAATCTCTTGATATTTATCGTTACCTCACGACGCAGATCACCTTCAATCCGATAATCATTTTCGATCTTATCGCGAATGCGAGCAAGCTGCTCATCAGTTAAGTCATCACTGCTGGTATTGGGATCAATCTCAACCTCAGCAAGTAATTTCTGAGCTCGACTGCTTCCGACACCATAAATATAGGTCAGGGCAATGACAATTCTTTTCTTCCGGGGCAAGTTCACCCCTGCAATTCTAGCCAATTGATTCTCCTCCTAAACTAGCGCGTAATTTATCAACCCTGCCGTTGTTTGTGTTTGGGATTCTCACAGATTACCCGGACAACACCACGACGTTTAACCAATTTACATTTGTCGCACATTTTCTTTACTGAGGCTCTAACCTTCATCTCTAACTCCACTCTGAATTATAACTGATTCAAATCGGTTAACGTGATCTGTAGGTAATCCGACCACGACTCAAATCATATGGAGATAACTGTACAGTTACCTTATCTCCAGGCAATATCTTAATAAAATGCATTCTCATTTTCCCTGAAATATGGGCTAATACACGATGTCCATTCTCCAGGTCAACCCGAAACATTGCATTGGGAAGGGTTTCAGCTACAGTCCCTTCAACTTCAATGACATCTTCTTTATTTGACATCTTTTTTCCCGTAATTTATTACATTTGTATTGCTTTATTTCAGGATCAAATCTGACTTAAAATCTGGGGCTCATCCTCAGTAACTACAATTGTGTGCTCAAAATGAGCCGAAAGTTTCCGATCTGCGGTTACCGCTGTCCAGCCATCACCCAAGACCTGAACCCCGTAACTTCCCATATTGACCATCGGCTCAATTGCCATTACCATACCGGGCTGCAGAGTTAAGCCGGTTCCCGCCTTTCCATAATTTGGTATCTGCGGCGGCTCATGCAATTCGGTTCCGATCCCGTGACCGACAAAATCACGAACCACACTGTACCCGTTTGCTTCCGCATGTTCCTGCACACTGTGTGACAGGGTGTAGAGTTTTTCTCCGGCAACGGCACATCCGATTGCCAACATGAGCGACTCTTCAGTAACCCGCATAAGTCTCTGGGCCGCTCTACTGACTTTACCAACCGGAACGGTTATCGCAGCATCACCAAAATAACCGTCAAGACAGACACCAACATCGATACTGATAATATCTCCCTCTTTAAGCTTCCGCTTTTTTGAAGGGATACCATGAACTATCTCATAATTTATCGAGGTACAGAGCGTCGCCGGGAAACCGGCATAGCCTTTAAATGCCGGCTTTGCCCCTTGCCTGACAATCTCATCCTCAGCTATTTTATCCAGTGCGGCCGTAGTAATTCCAGGCTCGACACTCTTTTTTACCAATTGCAAAACCTGGCCTACCATCAAATTGGCAGCCCTGAGTTTGACAATTTCACGCCTTGAACGTAATGCAATCATCCATTAACAACAGCCATGATCGCTGCATAGATTTCATCTGGACTACCGGTTCCGGGAATCGAGCGCAAGAGCGACTTGCTACTGTAAAAATCAATTAAAGGAGCCGTCTGGTTATGATAGTTTTCCAGGCGAACCTTGATTGCCGCTTCCTTGTCGTCGTCGCGCTGATAAAGCTTGGCTCCACAAAGGTCACAGATCCCATCAACTTTAGATGGGTTGAAGATTTTATGAAAACTTGCACCACAGGTACACATCCAACGACCGGTCAAACGGGCAAGAAGATCGGCATCAGGGACTTCAATACTGACGACATGATCAATCTTACGGCCAGCCTTATCCAGCATATCGGTCAGAGAAGCAGCCTGATCGACCGTCCGGGGAAAGCCGTCCAGGATAAAACCCTTGACACAGTCATCCTCTTTTAAGCGGTCATCAATAATACCGATAACTACTGAATCCGGGACCAGACCACCGGCATCCATATATTTTTTAGCTTCGATACCCATTTCGGTACCTTCCTTAACTGCCGCCCGAAGAATATCGCCTGTTGAAATCTGAGGAATCTGCAGTGCGTCGATCATTTTCTTGGCCTGCGTGCCTTTGCCTGCCCCGGGAGGTCCCAACAAAATCAAATTCATAACATTCTCCTTACAGTTAAGTATACTTTAACTAAAAATTACCGTCGATGCCTAACGCCGCCGCTTATTACCACCGGCTTTCTGCATCAGTCCTTCATAATTTCTTGACATAAGGTGTGACTGAATCTGCTGAATCGTATCGATACCGACTCCGACGACAATCAGCAATGCCGTACCGCCGAAAAAGAAAGGTACATTAAACTTACCAATCAGCAACATCGGCAGAACACAAACTACTGAAACATAAACCGCGCCCCAGAAGGTCAAGCGAGTCAAAATTTTATCCAGATACTCAGCCGTTCGTTTACCCGGCCTGATTCCCGGAACATAGCCCCCGAATTTCTTCAGGTTATCAGCAACATCATCCGGCTTAAAGGTTACCGCAGTATAGAAATAACAGAAAATAAAGATTAAAATTACATAGACAATATTATAGGAAATACTGCTCGGCACAAAGGCGGCAGAAAATTTCTTCATTATCGGGATATCGATAAAATTGGCAATTGTTGCCGGAAACATGATTATCGACGAAGCAAAAATCGGCGGGATAACCCCGGCGGTATTGATCTTCAAAGGCAGATGAGTACTCTGTCCTCCAACCATACGCCGCCCCTGCACTCGTTTGGCATACTGAATCGGAATACGGCGCTGTCCCATCTCAATGAAAACAATTATGCCAATGGTTGCCGCCATCAGAATAATGATAAGCAGCATGACAAAAAGACTCATCTCGCCAGTCTTTATCAGGCGAATAGAGTTAATCACCGCAGCCGGACCTCGAGCCACAATCCCGGCGAAAATAATTAATGAAATACCATTACCGATACCACGCTCGGTGATCTGCTCACCGATCCACATGATAAATGCCGTACCGGAAGTCAGAGTAATAATGGTCAGAAGTCTGAAACCCCAGCCCGGAAACATGACAATCATCTCGCCCGCCGGCCCCTGCATACTTTCAAGCCCGACCGCAATCCCGAAACTCTGAATCACACTTAACAAAATAGTTCCGTAACGGGTATAACGAGTAATCTTACGCTGGCCGGCTTCACCTTCTTTCTTAAGCCGTTCCAGCGTCGGCACAACCATCGCCAGAAGTTCAATAATAATAGAAGCACTGATATAGGGCATAATCCCCAGAGAGAAGACCGACAGTTTACTCAGTCCACCACCTGAAAACATGTCAAACATGCCCAGCAGGGTTCCTTTTGCCTGAACAAAGAATGCCGCCAGAGCCTGACCGTCAATTCCGGGAGTCGGGACATGGATTCCGATTCTATAAATAAAGAGAAGGAAAAATGTCCAGCCTAAGCGCTTCTGCAACTCCGGGATATTACCGATATTCTCGATACCCTTAAGCAACCTTAGTCTCCTCTTCAACCTGGCCGCCGGCCTGGCTGATCTTCTCTTTCGCGGTTGCACTCAAGGCCCTGACCTTGACCGTCAACTTCTTATTTAAAAGACCATTTCCCAAGATTTTTATGCGGCCGGCTCCGGAGTTAACCAGACCCTGCTCAATAAGAGCTGCGGCATCAACAACACTTCCATCCTCAAAACAGTTAAGCTGGTGAACATTGACAATGGCAAATTCCTGACGGAAAATATTCGTAAAGCCGCGTTTCGGTATCCGGCGCTGCAGAGGCATCTGACCACCCTCAAACCAGGGATGAATACCACCGCCTGAACGAGACTTCTGTCCCTTATGTCCGCGGCCAGCTGTCTTATGATAGCCAGATCCGATACCACGTCCTACTCTTTTTCTCTTTTTTGCGGCCCCGCTATCAGCCGGCAGTAAAGCTAAATCGACCATTTTGCCCTCAATATTATGTCATCTTCCGGTTGCTATCGATAGAGTATCAAGCTCATTTAATTTCGATCGTGAACTAATCCCTCTCAACATCCACCAGATAAGAAATCTTATTAATCATCCCCGCAATCTGCGGAGTCTCGGTCAAGGTTACACTCTGACGTATTTTACGCAAGCCTAAAGCCTCAGCCGTTTTTCTGTGTTTTTCAAGACGACCGGCACAGCTTCTCTTTAATGTAATTTTAACGCTACTCATGTTTAGCTCCAGTTTATCGCTCCAGCGTACTTTATCTTTTTATCACTATAAAGTAGAAGTGCCACTAATAGAGTTGCACCTGAACTACTTACCCAGGGTGACCGGTTTATTCCGATTACGGGAGACCTGTTCAGCGGTCTGCAACTGGGTCAATCCTTCCAAGGTCGCTCGCACGGCATTATGAGGATTGTTCGAACCGATACACTTGGTCAGAATATCTTTAATACCAACCGATTCCAACACCGCTCGCACAGCGCCGCCAGCGATAACGCCAGTACCGGGAGATGCTGGACGCAACAGGACTTTCCCGGCACCATAATTTCCCACAACCTGAAATGGAATTGTCGTTCCACACAGGGCAACATTGATCATCTCGCGACGCGCGGCCTCGGTACCCTTACGTACGGCTTCCGGAACCTCATTAGCCTTACCAAGTCCAAAACCTACCTGACCTTTACCGTCACCAACAACCACCAAGGCGCTGAAGCTGAAACGCCGGCCACCTTTAACTACTTTAGCAACCCGGTTGATCTTAACCACCCGTTCGGTTACTTCATCTTCAAATCTAGGCCTTTCCAAGCCACACCTCCATTAAAAATAAACTCTTATTCGGTATAAAAACAGCCAAGAAAAACTAAAACTTCAATCCACCCTCACGAGCCGCTTCTGCCAGCTCTTTAATCCGACCATGATAGATAAAACCATTACGGTCAAAAGCTGCCTCTTTGATATTCAACGCCAATAGACGCTCAGCGATAAGACGCCCAACCTCTTTAGCCGCTTTCCGGTTACCCCCGGAAGTAAGAGTGAAGTCCTTCTCCTTGCTCGAAGCAGAAGTCAAAGTCTTTTCACTGATATCATCAACTGCCTGCACATAAATATTCTTGGACGATCTGAAAACTGAAAGTCTGGGACAATCGGCCGTGCCGTTGATCGTACCCCGAATTTTACGCTTCTTCTTCGCCCTTACAATGCTTTTTCTTTTAACTGAGTTCACTACATCACCTCTATACGATTACCGACCGGTTACTTACCAGCCTTACCGGCTTTACGAATAACATATTCGTCTACATATTTGATACCTTTACCCTTGTAAGGCTCAACCGGACGAAAAGCTCTGATATCAGCTGCAACTGCACCAACCAGCTGCTTATCGATACCTTCGACCTTAACTTTTTCACGATCTACAGCAATCGAGATACCGTCCGGTATAGGATAGGCAATCGGATGAGAAAAACCCAGAGCAAGGTTCAGGGTCTTACCTGCGACATTAGCCTTATAACCAATGCCATTTATGACCAGGGACTTGCTGAATCCTTCAGTCACACCAGCAACCATATTAGCAATCAAGGACCGCATCAGACCATGAAACGCCCGCGACCTGCGATCATCAGAAACCCGGGTAACGTTTACGGTTTTATCATCCACCTCAACGCCAATCCGCTCTACCAGAGCCTGCTCCAGACTGCCCTTGGGCCCTTTTACTTTCACCACTCCACCGGCGACGGTTATATCAACCCCCTGCGGCAGAGGAATCTCCATTTTTCCAATTCGAGACATCTTTTATCTCCAAAAACTATTAAAGCAGCTTACCAGACAGAACAGATATATTCGCCACCGATATGAAGTTTGGCAGCATTTTCTCCGGAAACCACTCCTTTCGAAGTTGAAAGGATACTGGTACCCAGTCCATTTCGAACCACCGGAATGGCATCATGCTTAACATAATTCCGCAATCCGCTACGACTTTCACGACGTATCCCGTTAATTACCGGGCGGTCCTGTTCGTCATACTTCAAGTAAAGACGCAGAATTCCATGATCATCATCGCCACTCAAGACCTTATAATTCTTGATATAGCCCTCTTCTTTGAGGATATCGGCCAAGCTCTGGTTCATCTTGGTCAAAATGATGTCAACTTGCTCAAATTTAACCATATTCGCATTACGAATTCTGGTTAACATATCAGCGATCAGATCGGTTGCCGACATTTTATTCACCTTCTATAAATATTTATAACACAAAATAAACAATCTCAGATGGACTACCAACTGGATTTAATTACACCCGGAATATCACCTTTTGAAGCGAGTGTCCGAAAACAAATCCGGCACATACCAAATTTACGGTAGTAAGCGCGCGGACGACCGCACAAAGGGCAACGATTGTATTCGCGTACTGCAAATTTCTTCGGTCGAAAAGCTTTGACCATTATTGACTTCTTTGCCATCTAACAACTCCTAAGCTGTCGTTATCATTTCTTTAACAATAAAGAGCTTTAAGTAACCGTCCTGAAAACTATTTCCTGAAAGGAAAACCGAACAAAGTTAACAACTCACGCCCCTCTTCATCATTTTTAGCACTGGTTACGATTGCGATATTCATACCCTTGATTTTATCAACATTTTCAAGGTCGATCTCAGGAAATACAATCTGGTCACGAAAACCCAGGGAATAGTTTCCCCGACCATCAAATGCCTTACTCGAAATACCCTTGAAGTCACGTACTCGGGGCAATGTGACTGTAACCAGCCGCTCGAGAAATTCGTACATGGTGTCACGACGCAACGTAACCATACAACCGATCGGCATTCCTTCACGCAACTTAAACTGCGCAATTGATTTACGCGCCTTTGTAATCACCGGTTTACGACCAGTGATAGCCGCCATCTCAGTCACGGCGGACTCTAATATCTTAACATTCTGAACCGCCTCACCAAGCCCCATATTAACCACGACTTTCTCAATCTTCGGGATCTCCATGACATTTTTGTACGCAAAACGTTTGCGCATGGCCGGCACTACTTCCTGCTGATATTTTTCTTTAAACAAGCCCATCTAGATCTATCCTCCGGAATCAACTACTTGTCAAAAAGTTCTTCGCACTTTTTGCAGTAGCGAACCTTACTGTTATCTTCCATTGTGCGTACACCATAACGAACCGGTTTATCGCACTTTTCACAAAAAAGCATAACATTCGAACGGTGGATTGAGGACTCCTTCTCAATAATGCCGCCTTGAGTCTGATCCATCCCCGGTTTAGTATGCCGCTTGACCAAGTTTAATTTCTCAACTACAACCCGGTTTCTTGCGTGCAGTACCTGCTTAATCTTACCGCTTTTACCTTTATCTTTCCCGCCGATGACCATCACTTTGTCATCTTTTTTAAGCCCCATCATTGCAAAACTCCAAATTATATTTTCGCCGTTTCTGGTTTCCGGTAAATTATGTTTACAGAACTTCCGGGGCCAGGGAGATAATCTTCATAAAATTACGAGCCCGCAATTCCCGTGCAACCGGGCCAAAAATACGAGTCCCAAGCGGCTCATTCTGGGCATTAATCAATACCGCAGAGTTACAGTCGAATTTGATATAACTGCCGTCAGCCCGACGTATCTCTTTTGCTGTACGCACGATAACTGCTTCAAGAACCTCACCTTTCTTAACCTTGGAATTAGGCAGAGCCTCTTTCACCGAGACCTTAACAACATCACCAACCCGGGCATAGCGCCGGCGTGATCCACCCAAAACCTTGATACATAACATCTTTTTTGCTCCGGAATTATCTGCCGAGTCAAGGAGCGTCTCAACCTGTATCATCTTAAATTCTCCCGTATAACGCCTGCTCTATCTACATCGAGACGTACTTATTTGATAGCCTGGACAATAATTTCACTCACACGCCAACATTTATCCTTGCTCAAAGGACGACATTCGGTAATCGCCACGGTATCACCAACAGCACATTTGTTCTCGGGATCGTGGGCTTTATATTTAGCACTTTTACTGATATATTTCTTATAAGTAGGGTGCTTAACCTTGGTTGAAACCTGGACAACAACAGTTTTATCCATCTTGTCACTGGTTACATTACCAACCATCGTTCTTTTATTTCTCTGGCCGCTGTTCTGCATGGCTCAAATCCTATTCTTATGCTTGTTTCTTCAATTTAGCGTCTATGACAACTTGTTGCTACGATTTAATTTATCTCAACCAGCAGCCTTGACTGCATTGATACGGGTTAACACCCGCGCCCGGTCTTTTTTCACTCGATTGAGTTTCGCTGTATCCTGAAGCTGGCTGATACTCTTCTGCAAGCGCAGATTAAAAAGATCCTGCGAGAGTTCTACAACCTTCGCCTGAAGATCATCGGCACTTATCTCGTTTATGTCACTCATCTTCATCAAAATACCTCCCGGCTGACAGCTCTGGTCTTGATCGGCAATTTGTGCGCAGCCAGACGTAAGGCCTCAAGGGCAACCTCTTTGGAAACACCCTCCATTTCGTAGAGAATACGCCCAGGCCTAACTACAGCTACCCACTCTTCCGGAGAACCTTTACCTTTGCCCATCCGGACTTCGGCCGGTTTTTTTGTCATCGGCTTATCCGGAAAGATCCGGATCCAGACTTTACCGCCACGTTTGATATAACGGTTAATCGCGATACGAGCTGCCTCGATCTGACGATTAGTTAAATGTCCCGCTTCCTGAGCCTTAAGCCCATAGTCACCGAAGGCAAGATCTGAACCCCGCAACGCCAGACCGCGATTCCGGCCTTTCTGCTGCTTCCTATATTTAACCTTTTTTGGCATTAACATGGCAATACCCCTGGTCCTTCATATTTTGTAGTAAAGTCGACTATAAACCGACCTGAAATCTGTTCTTAAACTTCTAAAATTTGCCGGGAACTGGTTTTACAATGACCTGGCAGCCATTAGCTGCTCTTGCTTGCCGGCCACAATCTCACCCTTGAAAACCCAGACTTTAACCCCGATAATACCGTAGGTTGTGTTGGCTTCAGCAACACCATAGTCGATATCGGCGCGCAGCGTATGCAAAGGCACGCGACCATCACGATACCATTCGGAACGGGCTATCTCAGCCCCGCCAAGACGACCGCCGACTCCAATTTTGATTCCCTGAACCCCGAGTTTCATCGCCATACCGACACTGCGTTTGATCGCCCGTCGGAAAGCCACCCGTCGTTCCAGCTGCAGCGCAACATTCTCAGCAATCAACTGCGCATCGGTTTCCGGACGTTTAACCTCATTTATATTAATAAAGATTTCACCTTTAACCAGACGGTTGAGGTCTTTCTTTAAAGCTTCAATCTCCGAACCCTTTTTACCAATGATGATCCCGGGGCGAGCGGCAAAGATATTTACCCGAATACGTTTAGCAGCCCGCTCAATCTCAATCTTCGATATACCGGCATGATACATCTTTTTCTTGAGATACTTTCTCAAGCGCAAATCTTCATGCAAAAACTGCTTATACTCTTTATCTGCATACCAGCAGGAATTCCAAGTTTTGACAATTCCCAAACGCAAGCCAATCGGATTAACTTTCTGTCCCAAGACTCATCTCCTGCACATTTTCAGTGCGTAAACAATTAACTTAATAGTACAGTTCATAATGAACAAATTGATCTCTAATTAACGCTCATCATCCAAAATCAAAGTAATATGGCTGGATCTCTTATTAATTCTGGTTGCCCGGCCCATGGCTCGGGGCTGAAAACGCCGCATGGTCGGACCCTCATCAACAAAAACACGACTGATGTAGAGAGCATCAACATCCATGTCGCCCCGCTGATCAGCATTGGCCACCGCCGACTCAACCAGTTTTTTAATTACCGGTGCACACTTTTTCGGGGTTACCTGTAAAGTGTTGATGGCCTTTTCGACATCCATCCCTTTAATCATATCCGTAACCAGACGCGCTTTTCTAGGTGCCATCCGGTAATGTCTCAGTTTGGCCTGAACTTGCATGGCTAAACTCCTTCTCTGTTAGCTTTTATCAATTACGAACTTTACTCTTTTTATCGGAAACATGTCCGTAGTAAGTTCTGGTAGGAGAAAATTCACCCAACTTATGACCAACCATCTCTTCGGTAATGAAAACCGGAATAAATTTCTTGCCGTTGTGGACTGCCATAGTGTAGCCGACCATTTCCGGAAAAATAGTAGAACGTCGCGACCAGGTCTTGATCGTCTTGTTGTTACTGTCTACAAGTTTGTCAACCTTGTCCAGCAGGTGCTGGTCGACAAAAGGTCCTTTTTTAATTGAACGCGCCACTGTGCGGCCTCCTGTTTCAACGTCTGTCCGTCTTGCTCTCAGACTTTTTTATAAACTACTCTGCTAGCTCAGCTGTAAAACCAAGTTTAACTACTTCTTACGCCTTTTGACAATATCCTTATCAGTAGACTTGTTCTTACGAGTTTTGTGACCTTTGGTCGGAACCCCCCAAGGTGTAACCGGGTGACGGCCACCAGAAGATTTACCTTCGCCACCACCGTGCGGATGGTCGACCGGGTTCATCGCTACACCCCGAACCTTCGGTCTCAAACCCAGCCAACGATTACGACCGGCCTTACCGATAGAGATATTGTCATGCTCAATATTACTGATCTGACCTAAAGTCGCACGACAGCGCTCATGGATATAACGAACCTCACCTGAGGGCATTTTAACCTGTACCAGATTACCATCTTTAGCCATAAGCTGAGCATAAGAACCAGCACTTCTGGCCAGTTGCGCCCCTTTGCCGATTTTCATTTCAACATTATGGATAATACTACCAAGCGGCATATTTTTAAGTGGGAGACAGTTGCCCGGTTTAATATCAACATTATCTCCGGATTCAAGCAGATCGCCAACTTTAATCTCAAGTGGAGCCAAGATATAACGCTTCTCCCCATCGGCATACTGGAGTAATGCAATCCGGGCGGAGCGATTTGGATCATACTCCACCGTCATGACCTGGGCACTCATATCGAATTTATCGCGTTTAAAATCGATGATTCTATATTTTCTTCGACTTCCACCACCCCGACGACGCACCATAATACTACCAGTATTGTTACGCCCAGCCTTCTTATTCAAAGGAGCTAGAAGACTTTTTTCGGGCTTATCTGTGGTGATCTCATCAAATGAAGATGAGGTCTGAAATCGACGACCGGGTGATGTCGGATTATATTTTTTCAAAACCATTTTTATAACCTCTCAGAGAAGCTCTCCGTCTAAAGGAGCAGTCAATCTCTATCTATACGCCTTCAAATATTTCAATCTTCTGATCAGCCTGCAATGTCACGATCGCTTTTTTCCCATCCGGGCGCTTACCCAGAACTTTACCAACCCGCTTCTTCTTGCCTTTAGTTCGGATTGTTTGCACATCTGCGACTTTGACCTTAAAAAGATTCTCGACAGCTTTGCGAATCTCAACCTTATTACTAGCACGATCGACTGCAAACGTGCACTGGCGGCTCATCTGATAAGCCAGCATTGTTTTTTCAGTCATGATCGGATAGCGAATAATATCATAATGTGTACTCGGTATCATTTCTGTAAGGCTCCCTCAATCTTCTTCAGAGATTCATCTGAAAGAATCAGATAATCATATTTGAGTAGATCGTAGACGTTAACTCCATTCTGATTAACCGCCAAAGCTCCATTCAGATTCCGCGCTGAAAGTGCAAGTTCATGATTATCTTCAGCAACCAGCATGGCACTTTTGACCCCGAAGGCAGTGAACAACTCGGCTACTTTTTGGGTCTTTACACCATCTAAAGCCAAATCCTGCAAAATAAAGATTTTTCCTTCCTGAAACTTCTGCGAAAGGACCGAAATCAACGCCTGACGGCGCACCTGTTTCGGCAGGCTATAACCGTAATCACGCGGCTGCGGCCCGAAGATGACACCACCACCCCGCCAGATTGGCGAACGACTCGTACCCGCTCGGGCCCGGCCTGTGCCTTTCTGTTTCCAAGGCTTGGCGCCACCGCCTTTAACCTTAGCCCGGTTCTTCACCGCGGCAGATCCCTGACGGCGTTTTGCCAGCTGCCAGACAACCACGTCACGCACCAGGTGCTCTTTGATTTCGGCGTTGAAAACCGCATCAGCAACCTCGGTTTCAGCTACTTTTTCTTTTTGCAAATTATAGATATCAACATTGGCCATATCATTTACTCCGATTATCTCCAACCTGTAGGAAATATCGCTAAACTTAGCTTACCTTCTTAATCGTCACCAGACAATTCTTAGATCCCGGTACACCACCTTTAACCATTACCAGGCCCTGTTCCAACTGCACCTGAACCACGGTCAGATTTTTCACTGTCACCTTCCGGTCACCCATATGTCCAGGCATTTTCTTGCCTTTAATAATCCGACCGGGATATGCAGAGGTACCGACAGAACCACCGGATCTATGGTTTTTATGAGCCCCGTGCGAAGCCGGCTGACCCTTAAAACCATAACGTTTCATGACCCCGGCAAAACCCTTACCTTTGCTGGTGGCTGTAACCGCAACCAGATTGCCGGCACTGAACATATCAGCAGTCAGGACATCTCCCGGCTTATAGGAACCCTCATCATCCACCTTGACTTCGGCAAAATGATAAAAGACACCTTTGCCCGCAGGCAAGCAGTGCCCGGTCTGAGCCTTATTCGCCCGGGCCATATTCTTCTCGCCAAGACCTAACTGGACGGCATTATATCCATCTTTCTGCGCCGTCTTAACCTGCACGACAGTGCATGGACCAACCGCCAGAACGGTTACCGGTACCAGCTCACCCAGCTCGTTATAGAGCTGTGTCATGCCAACTTTTTTAGCTAATAATTCCTGTATTTCAGCCATTATTAAACCTTATTACCAACCTTATTTTAAACACTCTTTAGATAAGGATTTCAATGAATTATGTTAAAAACCCGATTGCAGTCTTTAAGCAAAAATTCCCCTAGAGTTTAATTTCAACATCAACGCCAGCCGAAAGATCAAGCTTCATCAGAGCATCAACTGTCTGCTGAGTCGGCTCGAGGATATCGATCAAACGGTTATGGGTACGCATCTCAAATTGCTCACGCGATTTCTTATTGACATGCGGTGAACGCAGTACGCAATACTTGTTAATAGAGGTTGGCAAGACTATCGGGCCGGCAATAACCGAACCGGTACGTTTGGCCGTATTAACAATCTCACCCACCGACTGATCCAGCACCTTATGATCATAACCTTTTAGTCGGATCCTGATTTTTGGACTTGCTATACTCATCTTTTTACTACCTCAAGGGTTCTTAACTATCAATCCGGAAGCGCTCAACTTGGGAAACCCTGCATCTGATTCCTGCGGCTCTTCCTTCACTTCCTGTAATGTTACTCAATAACTTCGCTGACAACTCCGGCGCCAACCGTACGGCCACCTTCACGAATCGCGAAGCGAAGCTCTTTCTCCATCGCAATCGGAGTGATCAACTCACCAACTACCGTGATATTATCACC
>JAGGTT010000005.1 GCA_021163565.1 Candidatus Tharpella sp. | reverse complement strand
TCTATAGGTATCGGTATAGGCGGAAAGAAAGGAGTTAACCCGATCCCGCAGAGGCAAAACCGCCGGGGTTGGCATTTTGACGGCGGCGACGGCGGCCACTTTAACCGGCTTCGGTATTGGTTTGGCTTTGGGAACGGAGACGACGATCGGGGCCGGAGGAATTGTGACAGCAACTTTTACGGGAACCGGTGGAGCTGTTTTTTTGACTTTATGAACTTTTGGCGATGGCGGAGTTGCGACCGCGATTTTTAATGATTCCGTTGAAGCCACAGCGGCAACTTTCACAGGTACGGATGGTGGGGTTACAGGTACAGGTTGTACGGGTTTCGGTCGGGGCCGCAGACTCTCAGATACATGGTCTACCGGAACCGGTTTCGGTAAAACCGTTTTTTTGACTCTGGTGACTGACGGCAGCGGTTTGGCTTTCGGGGTAATTTTTTCGGGGGAGGTTTTTTTAACCGGCGACTGAATTGTTGCCGCCGATTTCGATTTTCGGATTTTCTGCGGCCGGGGTAACTCTGAGACATCTTTAGCCGGATCAGGAAGCGGACGCGGCGCAGGACTTGCGGCCGCAACTTGTACGGGTTTTTCAGGTTTTGCCTTTATCTCCGGAGCTACCGCAACCGCTACCGGCTGCGGCCGGGATTTGACAGCGGCGGTTCCGGAACTTTGGCCAAGGCTTTTCAGCATGGCTCGATTGCGGTAGCTGCGGGTGGCTGAAAAGCTGATGATGAGAAGGCAGGCGGCAATCGCGGTAATCAGGAAAAAAGCTTTACGTTTCTGTTGCCGCCTCTTCGAAATCCGCGGCCGGAACTCTTTCTGCCAGGGAATGTTCTCGGCATCTACACCCGCATTCAGGGTTTCTTGCGCCTGCGTGATCTTCTTGTAGGCCCGGCAGATGGCGATGAATTTTTCACTATTATCCTGGTCACCGGAAGCTGCAGCGGCGGCGCTGTCGGGATGATAACGAAAACTGAGTTTATGATAAGCACTTTTAACTTCCGCGATGGAAGCCAGCGGGGTTAAACCGAGGAGACTGTATTGTTCATCCTGAGCGAGTCCGGGCTGGAATATCGACAGCAAGCGCTCGCACTCTTTCTCCAGAATCTGTGGCAAAATGCGAAAATCGCGGCATTTTTGCTCAAACCATCTCCGGTCGCCGGCGGCCGGGTTCTCCTTGAAATCAACTACTTTCTGACACGCGAGCAGCATGCCGAAATTGTCGGCCACGAAAGCAATGAGATTCTCAGTCGAGGTACGGCGGGAAATTTTTTCAATAAGTCTGCCGATGTTTTCACGCTGCGGCTTAGTCATTTATCAATCCGTCGGCTGTAATTTTGAGATTGCTGATCCAGATATTACCGGCAATCCGGCAGTTTATATCGTTACTTTTATTGCGTCGCAGCCGCACATAAACCTGCTGACATCCGGGCGGCACAATAAACTTGAGGCTGAACCGGGTTGCGGTTTGGGCCGCGGCAAACATCGGGGTTCGGGCCCGGAGTTGCCGGGTGTTAACTCCGACAACCTCAAAATAAGGACGCTGATCGGTAGTCAGCCCTTCACAGCTGACTTCACCCGTCAGAGTATAAGCGGTATCTGAACTCGCCACCGGTTTATTTGTGACCGGGATAAAATACTGAATTAAATGATGATAGTTAACATTCTCACTGCCCGTAAAATGGAGATGAAAGGCGCTATTTTCATTTTTTGCTTTTGCACTCAATTTCCAGCTGCTGCCGGCCACCTTGCCAATCCGCCAGCCGAAAGCGGTTTGTAGCGGCGGAGTGGTAAAATTGCCATTGTAGAGGATGGAATCGGTTGGCAGCACCTCCTGCCAGATTCCGCAAGCATGCCTGAAATCACCCTGCTGCCGCAAAAGTTCGATAAAACGAAGTTTATAACGGAGCTCAAGTTCCTGACTGCCGCGCACCCCGGGCCAGTAGATAAGCGCCTGCTCCAAACGCTCAGGATGAAGCGAAAAACGAAAAAGATGGAGAAGATTGTGCGCCCCGATTTTTTCCAAACGGGTTTCGGCATCAGGCCAGAGTGAAGCGGCAAGATCAAGCGCCTGCTGCCGGTGTTGCGGAAGTTCGGCCACGGCATAGTCAAGATCCCGGGCCAGAATTTCACGCTCACCGAGCTGGTAGGCAAGCATGGTTTTCTGCCAGCGCCAACGGGAGACATCCACCATCAGGCCGTCGATATAGGTGAGAATTTTCCCAGCGTCGCTTTTCTTCTCCTGAGACAATTCAAGTTCACTCAAGGTTATCCAGGCCGGGATATAGAGCGGATTAAGGGTTAAGGATCTCTGCAGCAGACGCAGAACTCTGTCGCTCCGGCCCTTAGAGAGGGATAAATCCTGAGCGGCCGCGGTCAAGTATTCAGGGCTGATCTGCAGCTGCCAGAGGGTTGAATGCGGCCGCGGCCGGCTGAATTTACTCTGTTCAAACAGGGAGATTTTCAACTGCATCAGGCCGCAGACAAGCAGAACCATGAAAAGGGTCGCGCGGATTATGTTAGACTGCGTAAGTTTCATAATCACTACGATATTTCTTTCTGCTCACCATATTCATAGTTATAGGCGTAATACTTGTAGCCGCTGTAAGAGCCGTAGCCTTTTTTCTGACCGGTCTTGTTTATGATCGCGCCTAAAATATTACCCCCGATATTAAGCAGTGATTTGCGGAAGTGGCTGACACCTTCGCGCGGCGTATCCCCTTCAACCACGACTAAAATAGTGCCGTCAACCATATTTGCCATAACCAGCAATTCGGCAAAACCCTGGTAAGGGGGACTGTCGATAACCACATGGTCGTAGTATTTGCAGCAGACTTTAAGCAGTTCCCGCATGCGCCGGGAGCTGACGAGCTCTGCCGGGTTGGGCGGCAAAGGGCCGCTGCTGATGAAATGCAGGCCTTCATAATCGGTCTTGTGGATTACATCCTGGAGCTTTTCCAGACCGGTAAGCACGCTCGACAAACCTTTACTCCGATCCACGGCATGGTAAACTTTATGAAGGCTGGGTTTACGCAGATCGGCATCAATCAACAAACAATTCCTCCCGGAGGAGAGAAACGAGAGCGCGATGTTGCTCGAGATCGTACTTTTTCCGGCCCCGGGCAGGATAGAAGTAACAAGAATGCTTTTCGGAGGGGTGCCGGAGGCCGAAAGATCAATCGAGGTCATGGCCGTGCGGATGGACTCTGACAATGGGGTTCGAGGTTCGTTGAAATATTTGAGGCCCATGTTCTCAGGGGTTATATTCTTACCCTTAACAAAAGGCAGCAGGCCGAGAATCGGAATGTGATAGCGAAACGCCAGTTCATCCGGATTTTTAATCGTGTTATCCATATATTCGAGCAGGAAAGCCGCCCCGACCCCGGCAAAGAGACCTAAGATTAAACCCAGCATA
>JAGGTT010000091.1 GCA_021163565.1 Candidatus Tharpella sp. | reverse complement strand
GCGATTGAGCTTTTAAATCTGCTGCTGGGTTCTTTGGATCGCCCCGGTGGCCTCTACTACTATAGTGAAGAGACCGATCTTGCGGCCTCAGTCTATAATCTCGAAAGTCAGAAAGAGCGGCAAAAGGTCTCTCTTGACTGGTTTGCTAACTGGCTCGGTAACAGCGCTAATAGACCGGCCATTATTAATTATGCTTCAAATCCTGCGTATGCAACATTCAGCGGTGAATATCCGCATGCGCTTTGGCAGAGTGAAAATAAAATTCCTTTCCATCTGGCGATTGATACTTATGTTAGTGAAACCTCGTTTTTTGCCGATCTGATTTTACCGGCGGCGACCGAACTTGAAACCTGGGGACTTTCTGATCATCCTCTGGCTGATGGAGAGCGGGTTCTCTCACTAAGACAGCCGGTTTCCCGGTTGATGGATGAGATTTTATTGTTACGTCAGGCCAAAGCCAAGAATCTTGATCTCTTTCAAGAGAAACGGATACCGGTTGCACAATCGCGTGATTTCAACCAGATTGTTCTTGAATTGCAGAAAGTTGTGCAGGGTGAGTCACCGGATACCGCGATAAGGGTTGCTGGTTGGCTTGAAGATGCGCTTAAACAGGCTCCTTTTATGGTTGCAGGAATCAGTTGGGAGACCTTGCAAAAACAGGGTTTTCAGAAATATTATGGAGCGACTGAAACAGTTGGTTTGAGCCTTTCGGTAACGGCCACTAGATTTACCGCTTTTGCTGATAAACTTCAGTCCGACCGTGATGATAGCTTCTCTTTGATTCCCTACGCTTGGCATGTACTTGATAATACAACCGCCAATTGTAAATATATGGCTGAATTCAGGCATGAAAATCCACTTTGGATTCATCCGTCAAGAGCGGCTCGCTTAGGTATCCATGAGGGTGATGAGGTGCGTATAGAATCACAATCGAGCTCGGTAGTTGCTAAAGCTTGGCTTAGTGAAACCATACATCCTAAGTGTGTGGCAATTGCCTTGGGACTGGGACATACCGAGATGGGACGGGTGGCCAAGGCCCAGACAATCGCAAAAAGTGATCCCATGACCCGATCCCTGCTTATGCATAATCCGCTTCACTTTACTCCTTTCTCTTTTCGTCTGCGGGCTTGGGATAAAGTTGAGCCGGTCTGGTGGCATGAAAAAGGTAATGGTGTTGATATCCGGCGCATTTTTAAGAGTGTAGCTGATAGTCAGGTTGCTGGTATGACCGTGGTTGATACGACGGTGAAACTGAAAAAAGTATAAAGACTTTAACAAGGTGGATGGGTATGAAGATAGATTTCAGTTTTTATAAAGATCTGCCGGTTTGGCTGAAATCCAGCCTGATTATCGGTGTGGTTCTTTTTGTGGTGGTGGGTTTCTTTGGCATTGCTCGTTATACGGATATCAATGACGGGCTCTGTCGTGGCTGTCACCCGACAATTCATGGTATGTGGAAAAACTCAAAAATTCATCCAGCTGATAAAGTGACCTGCTATGAGTGTCATACTAAAGCTATGGGGACCTTTCCTGAAAAAGATACCAATTTTATTGTTTACTATCGTGATAAAATCATACCGGTTCATTTCGACAGCGGTCGAAAAATGCTTAATAACAACTGTTTGCGTTGTCATGACGATATCCCGAAACTCAAAGAAGTCAAAAATACTCGGATTGTCAAGATCTCGCACGCTAAACATTACAAAGCCGAAAAAGTGAAAATTGATGACTGTATGGTTTGTCATTATGCGGTGGCTCATGATAAATATGCGGTTGAGACTAACCGGCCCCGAATGCAGGGTTGTTTCTTGGGAGAATGTCATAAGGAAGACACCAAAGCCGAGCGTTGCGAGTTGTGTCATTTCGTGAAATTGGTTGAGGAAGAAAAAGTACTTGAAAAAATAACGGATAAATAGTAGGGCGACGGGGCCATGTGACAAGCATGGTCTCGTTTTTTTTGCTATAGTTCTTTAACAGTTAACGTTAACTGATGTTAGGCTTGACGATAGATGCTCGAAAATCGACAACATGACCTCTTGAAAGGCCTTAAGGTGTTGGATCTTACCCGTCTACTACCGGGGCCTTTTTGCAGTATGGTGCTGGCTGATTACGGAGCCGAAGTTTTAAAGATCGAAGCTCCGGGTGAGGGTGACTATCTGCGGAGTTGGGCTCCTTTGGTTGACGGCGTAAGTGCCTTTTTTCTGGCCGTTAACCGTAATAAGCGTTCACTGACGCTTAACCTCAAGCAAAAAGAGGGGCTGGAACTTTTTAAAAAACTTCTGCTTGAGTATGATGTTGTTCTGGAGAGTTTTCGCCCGGGGGTCATGGAGCGTCTGGGTTGTGGTTATCAAGAGCTTGCAGCCCTCAAGCCGAGTTTGATCTATTGCTCCATCAGTGGTTATGGACAATTCGGGCCTGAGGCCTTAAAGGCTGGTCATGATCTTAATTATATGGCTGAAGCCGGGATATTAAATACGACTTCAAGCCGCGAAATTACGGCTCTTTCCGGAGTTCAGGTTGCTGATGTGGCGGGCGGAGCCCTATACGCTGTCAGTGCCGTACTGGCAGCCTATGTCAAGGTCTTGAAAGGAGGCCGGGGGGCCTGTCTCGATATCTCGATGACCGATGGCCTGGTCAGTATGCTTCCCTTGCTTTCGGCCTATCACTACTCTTTGGGTCTGGAGCCCGGTCCTGACACAACAATGTTCAATGGGCAATTGGCCTGTTATTACATTTATAAAACTCGCGATGGTCGCGAGATTGCTTTAGGTGCGCTGGAAGAGAAGTTCTGGCAGAATTTTTGCCGGGCGATTGAACGTGATGATCTTCTTAAAGGTAATCATCACGACCTGGACCGCCAGGATGAACTTAAAAAAGAGCTGGCGGCAATTTTTGCAACTCGGGATGCGACCCAGTGGCAGACTCTCCTTGCCGGTCGAGATACTTGTTGTGAAGTGCTGCGAACTATGAGTGAAGTCCATGCCGACCCTCATTTTAGAGAACGCGGTATGTTCTGGCGGCTGCCTCTTGAAAATGGGGCTGAATTGGTGCAAACTAATTGTGCGGTTATGGTTGATGAGAGTAAACCGACTCAGCATCGGCCCGCCCCGAAGCTGGGTCAGCATACCGATCAAGTACTCAATGACTTAGGTTATGATCAAGATTCAATTTCGGATTTGCGTGATCGTGGTGTGATCTGATTTAGGTAAAACTAATATGTATTTTGACGCAAAGCATTGATTCCGACCGAGATAGAGTGAAGTTTTGCTACGGTTTTTGTTCGACCTGTCGACAGACGGGGACTGGGTTTTACAGGTGTAACCGGTAATCGACATCTTGCGTAGAGTCAAATTGTTACGTTAACCAAGGCTTATCCGTAGCCTGTCCCCATGCGAAGCAGGGCGTAGCAAAGCAATAAACTACCCTCTGTGACTTAACATCATAATTTTAAAAAGGATGTAACTATTCAGCTAACCCGCAAATTCAGGGTACACAATCCCAATTTCCTTCGGAGAATCGGGTTATGTCCCCAGAATTTACTGAAAATCATCAATATGCGGTGCTTTTCTACTTACGCTGAATAGTTAAAAAAGGATCTACATAATGTCTAAAGAGGTTGTTATAGTCAGTGCTTTACGAACTGCAATTGGTAATTTTCAGGGTGGTCTCTCCTCTTTTACGGCGACCGAACTTGGGGGTCTGGCGATTGCCGGAGCCATTGACCGGGTGGGTCTCGACAAAGCTTTGGTTGATGAAGTCATTATGGGGAATGTGGTACCCATCGGACTGGGACAAAATCCTGGACGTCAGGCGATGATCAAGGCTGGTTTACCGATGGCCGCCGGTGCTATCACCCTTAATAAGGTTTGTGGTTCCGGACTTAAAGCGGTGATGTTGGCGGAACAGGCGATTAAATGCGGCGATGCCGAAATCATTGCTGCCGGCGGCATGGAAAATATGAGCAATATTCCGTATTATATGCCTGGTGCCAGAAACGGTCTGCGGATGGGTAACGGCCCTCTGGTTGACGGTATGGTGCATGACGGACTCTGGGATGTGGTCAACGATTACCATATGGGTTATACGGCCGAGTTGGTCAGTAAAAAATTCTCCATCACTCGTGCAGAGATGGACAGTTATTCCGTCGATTCCAATGCAAAAGCTCTGGCCGCGATTGAAAATGGCTCTTTCGATGATGAGATTATGCCGGTAACCATTACTCCCCGGCGCGGTGACCCTTATGATTTCAAGGTTGACGAAGGGCCGCGGGTGGCGACCATGGAAGCCCTGGCGAAATTGCGCCCGGCTTTTGATAAACAAGGTATTGTGACGGCCGGTAATGCCTCAAAAATCAGCGACGGGGCGAGTTGCCTGCTGGTTATGTCGGCTGCCCGGGCAGCGGGACTCCAACTTGAGCCGTTGGCCCGGATCGTGGCTCAGGGATCGGCCGGGGTTCCTCTTGAAGATGTTTTGATAGCCCCGATTTTATCGATACCGAAAGTTCTTGCTAAAGCTGGCTTAAAGGTTGCCGATATCGATCTGCATGAGATTAACGAAGCCTTTGCGACCTCCAGTGTGGCGATTATCAAGGAGTTGGGTATCGATCCGCAAAGAGTAAATATAAATGGCGGGGCCGTAGCCCTGGGTCATCCGATCGGCTGTTCCGGAGCCCGGGTATTGACGACCTTGATCTATTCATTACGGAGTCAGCAAAAACGATTCGGTATGGCCTCGCTCTGCTTAGGCGGCGGTGAAGCGGTATCGATGATTATAGAAAACTTAGCCATCCAGTAATTTTACGAATGCATTTGATTTAGATCAAGAAGAAACAATTATTTCAGTTTTTACATAAGGAGAGTGTTATGCGTGAAGTAGCTATTGTCAGTGCAACCCGAACCGCGATCGGAACCTATGGTGGAAGTTTGAAGGATATCCCAGTGGTTGATCTTGGGGCCACGGTCATTCGTAATGTGATGGAAAGAGCCGGTTGTCAGCCGGTGGTGACTGCCGAAGTAGCCGCTGCAAGCCCCGAAGCGCTTAAGGATAAAGGGTGTCCGGTCGAGGAGAAATACAGCAACGGGGACAGGTCTCTGACTGAACTTCAGGTTGATGAAGTGATTATGGGAAATGTCGTCGGTGCCGGTCAAGGGCAGAACGTGGCTCGACAGGCGATGATTCGTGC
>JAGGTT010000152.1 GCA_021163565.1 Candidatus Tharpella sp. | reverse complement strand
ATTATAGTGACCCGGAGGGCCGGGTAGTTATTAATGCTACCGGAGATGATATTAAAATCTATCTCGGAGAGTCTCCGGCAGGTATAGAGCCTGAGGTTAAATTGATAATGAGTGCGGATACGGCTCATCTTTTCTGGCTCGGTAAAATTAATTTGATTATGGCTACGGCAACCGGAAAGATTAAAACCTCCGGCAATATCGGTGGTGTAATCAAGCTGGTGCCGGTGCTGGATCCGTTATTTAAGGCGTACGCCGATTTTCTGCGGGATAATGGCATGGCGGAACTCATAGTTTGAGCCAGGTTAAGCACTTTTGTTGAGGCCGACTTTGGCGAGTTTGCGGAAGAATGTTCGTCGGGGTAGACCCAGGCTTGCGGCCGCCCGTTCTCGGTGCCATTGATGCTTTTCCAACGCGTGCAAAAACAGTTTTTTCTCGAATTTCTCAAGTAAAGTTTTATAATTCATATTTTCATCATTAATTGTCGGTTTCAGGATATTCTCAAGCCGCTCGTCTGGATACTCTGATGACGGTATCGGGGTTTCCATGAAATCAAGTTTGTTCAGGGTTATGTAGCGGTGGATGGTATTTTGCAGCTCCCGGATGTTCCCCGGCCAATGATAGCAGTATAAGGCATTTTGGGTTTTCAGAGGTAGGGACGATGGTGAATCGTTTTCGCTGTCAGCAAACTTTTTCATGAAGTATTCGATCAGCAGGGGGATGTCCTCTTTACGTTCCCGGAGCGGAGGGAGCGTCATCGGTATTATATGGATGCGGTAGAAGAAGTCTTTACGCATGCTGCCCTGCTTGACCTGTTCCTGCAGGTCGCGGTTAGTGGCCGCTATAATGCGGATGTCAGGTTGTTCGGTTTTGTTGCCGCCTAACGGTATGTAGCCGTTCCCTTCCAATGCCCGTAGAAGTTTGACCTGGCCATTCAGGTCAAGTTCACCGATCTCGTCTAAAAACAGGGTGCCGCCAGTTGCCTGCAGGAGAAACCCGCTCTTGTCGCGGACGGCTCCGGTAAACGCTCCTTTCTTGTAGCCGAAAAATTCACTTTCAAAAAGATTTTGCGGAATGGCGCCGCAATTTACCGCAACAAAATTAGAATCACTTCTGCGGCTGTTGTCGTGAATCGCCCGGGCTACCAGCTCCTTGCCGGTGCCGGATTCCCCAGAAATTACAATGCTGGCATCCGTTGTGGCAGCATTTAAGATGAGTTCGTAAATGCTCTGCATGGCCGGGCTTTTGCCGATTATGTTGCTGAATTTATAGCGATCCTTTATGTTGGAGCGCAAAAGAATGTTTTCGTGGCGCAGATTTTTTTCGCTCTCCAGAAGCTTTTCGCGAGTATGACGTTGTTTGGTGATGTCGGTGATAATGCCCTCGACATACTCGAATTTGCCAGCCTTGTCGTAAACCGGCCGGGCATGTAGTGATATCCATATCCGGCTGTGGTCTTTGCGGTAAAATTCAGTTTCAAATCCATTAACAACGCCATTTTCCATAAGCAGTTGAGAAAATCTCTGGCGCTGGGTCGGATCAACATAGAGATCTCTCTGTACGGTTTGGACATTTTTTATCAGGTCTTCCCGTGATTCGTAGCCCAGGGTTCCGGCAAATGAAGGATTGATGTTGATAATTGTGCCGTTGTGAGAAACCTGAAATATACCTTCAACGGCATTTTCAAAAATATTGCGATATCTTTTTTCAGCCTGTTTAATTTTGTCAAAAAGTTTGGCATTATCAATAGATATGGCAATCTGTGCTGAAATAATTTTTAACATCTCCAGTCGCAGAGAAGTAAAAACGCCGGCAACGAGACTGTTCTCGAGATAGAAGATACCGATCATCTTGTTTTTGTGGAGAATTGGTACGCAGAGAATTGATTTTGATTTTTGTGATTGAATGTACGGGTCGTCCTTAAATTCGGCATCCTTGAAAGCTTCATCAAGAATGATGACCTCATGGTTTTTTGCGACATGCTCAATGATGCCGGTAGAGAGTTTCTCATTCGTGTAAGGGATAGGTGGTTTGAATATAGTATTGCCGGTTTCTGCACAGCCTCGGGCTTCGATCTTGAGTTGTCCGTCGGACTCTAAGATCAGATAGGCTTTGCTGGCACCGGCATTTTCGATCATAATTGTTGCCAGCATTAAAAGGAGCTTTTCAAAATCAATTTCACTGAAGATGGTTTGGGAGGCTTTGATCATGGTCAGGAGATTCAAGTTTTCAGGGTCGTCCTGCAGCCATGCTTGGGGTTTGTTGGTCTGGGGGGTGTGGTTTGGTTCGGTTTTTTTTATTAGTTGTCTCATCTGTTTACCTTTAAGGTGCTGGACATGTGATTTTTATCGGGCTGGAACAGGCATGCTTAGTGTCATCTTTGGCATTATAGTATATTGTTAAATAAAATCAAGTGAATAAGTTGACTTGATTATTAAAAAGGGCCAGTAATGGCACTCTTTGTTTGTGTTCTAAATTAAGGTTGAAAAATGTTTTTTATGTAAGAGATGGGATTTGATAACCCATTTTATTTTAATTTTTTTAAAGCCTTTAGTTCGAATATAAAAATTGGGATCGAGTTATAGCTGAATATTAAAATTTTATTATTATAATGATTATTTTTGTCGTGTAATGCCATGAATATTGATGAGTTTAAAACCTGAAGTGCCACCATAGCTGGTTGGCATCAGTATTGCAATCTCTCGTGAAAGTTATAATGCAATAATTAGAAGATATTCATATTTTTAAGTTGTAAAAAGTATAAAATTGTTTTATGAATATTTTATAGCCGAATGCATTTTGGCATTATCGATATCTAAAAACAGATTTTTCTTTCTTAAGGAGGAGGGGTTATGAGGCGAGATCAGTTGTGTAGTAGAATATTTCTAAAGTTTATGGTCGGTTGTTTGATCATAATATTTGTTGGAGGTTTGTGGCTAGTTCCTCAGGCTCAGGCATTTACTGCCTTTGAGAATGATAATGTTAGAATCCAACTTGATTCAACTATCTCATACGGCCTGCAGTGGCGGGTCGAAAGTCGGGACAAAGATATTATCGGATTGGCGAATGGTGGTACCAAACACTCCGTCAATTATGATGATGGTAATCTTAATTATGATACCGGTCTTATCAGTAATGCGATCAAAATGACTTCAGAGCTTGATATTGATGCCCATTGGATCGGCGCCTTTGTTCGGGCTTCGGGGTTTTATGACTATGAAAATGAGAAGGGTAGCCGCGAGCGTACGGATCTTACTTCTGAAGCTAAGGATGCAGTCGGCAGTGATATCGATTTTCTGGATTACTATATCTGGGTCAGCAGTGATATTGCCGGGATGCCTTTTCAGATCCGGGTGGGTGATCAGGTTGTAAGTTGGGGCGAATCGACTTTTATTCAGCATAGTATTAATTCTATCAATTCGGTTGATGTCTCTAAACTTCGGGTACCGGGTGCTGAGCTCAGAGAAGCTTTAACCCCTGAAGGGATGGTCTGGGCAACGATTAGTCCGACCGATAATCTTTCAATTGAGGGTTTCTATGAGTACGATTGGGAAGAGGTTAAGCTTGATCCCATGGGTACATATTTCAGCGGTGCTGATTTTATTGGCGATGGCGCCACTAAACTGATGCTGGGTTTTGGTGCGGTTCCCGATCAAGGTAATACTCCGTGGTATGATACTTTTATGGCTGTACCCAGAGGCAAAAGTGACTATGCCAAAAGTCAGGGTCAGTATGGTGCGGCTGTAAGGTATTATTCTGAGGCGCTGCACAGTACTGAGTTTAGTCTTTACGCTATGAATTACCATGATCATATCCCCACTATGTCAATACAGATGGGAGATATGGCAGCCCTACAGCAAGCTGGAGCCAAAGCGGCGGCGGCTGGAGCGGCGGCTGGAGCAGCCGTTTATGCGAAGTACGGTGTTGCCCCTGGTACCGATCCGAAAGTTGATGCGATAGCTGCAGCTACAGGTGCAGCCGTTGGTGGTGCTGTTGCTGTCGATTCATACGGCAAAAGCTCAAGATACGCGACCAACTATGAAGAAGATCAGAAATTGTACGGTGTGGGTTTTAATACTGAAGTTGCCACCGTTGGCTGGCAGGGTGAAGTTTCCTATCGGCCGGACGCACCTTTACAGATTGATGACCTTGAACTCCTGCAGGCTTTCCTCTCTCCGCTTAAACCTATATACGGTCAAACCGGTCAGCTCGGACAGCATATGCCCGGGGATTTCCTTAAGGGATTCATTGAAAAAGATATTATTCAAGCCCAGACAACTTTTACCTATCTTCTGCCGCCGATTGGCTGGCTCGGTTCTAAAGGTGGTCTGTTTCTGACTGAGATCGGTTGGGAACATGTCTGTGGTATGCCCGATAAAGATACATTGCGTCTCGAAGGGCCGGCAACATCAACTCCCGGCGGTGCTGACGGTGCGGTTGCTTTGAAGCAACCGCAGACCGCTTCGAAACATTTTGCCGATCAGGATTCCTGGGGTTATCGGGTTCTGGCTAAACTTGACTTCTTTAATGTCATCGGGCCGATCGGTTTTACCCCGCGCTTGGGTTGGTCGCATGATGTCCGGGGTATCAGTCCATTGGGCGGGCCCTTTCTTGAAAAACGTAAAGCGATTACTATGGGCCTGACGGCCAACTATCTCTCATCCTGGACCGCTGATCTGAGCTATACCAACTACTTTGGTGCCGGTTCTTACAATACGATAAATGACCGTGATTTTATTGGTTTTAATGTAAAATACAGTTTCTAAATTAATATACAGGAGAAATAATATGCGAAAAACAATTGGTTTTGTAACCGTTTTAGTGTTCACTGTGATGCTTTGCGCCTCCGGGGTTCAGGCTAAAATATCAGCTAAAGACGCTGCTCGTCTGGGGAAAGATTTGACGCCGGTCGGCGGTGAAATGGCGGGCAATGCCGAGGGTACAATTCCGGCATGGACTGGCGGTATTACTCAGCCTCCGGCAAATTACAAACCCGGCGATCACCATCCTGATCCTTTTCCCGAAGACAAGGTGCTTTTTAAGATTACAAAAGCTAATATGGCTCAGTATGCCGACAAGTTAACCGAAGGCAATAAAGCTCTTCTGGCTGCAGATGAGAACTATTTCCTTAACGTCTATCCCACCCATCGGAGCGCATCATCACCCCAATATATCTATGATGCGATCAAAAAGAATTCACAGGTTGCCACGTTGACGGAAGATGGCAATGGTATCTTGAATGTTGCCGTTGGTATACCTTTCCCGATCCCTAAAAATGGTTTGGAAGCAATCTGGAATCACCTTGTCCACTTTCGTGGTATATTTGTTGATCGTACCTTTGTCTACTCTCCGGTAACCCGTGGCGGCAGCTATAATCTCGGTATAGAGAATACTCAGGTTCGTTGGAATTACACTGTGCCGGGTATGACGGCAGATAAGATGAACAATGTTGCCATGTATTTTAAAATGTCTTTATTGGGGCCGCCCCGGGTTGCGGGCCGTATTTTGGTCGTGGTTGACACATTGAACCAGAGTAAGGAACCCCGTAAAGCCTGGACCTATAACCCTGGTCAGCGCCGAGTGCGCCGGGCTCCTCAGGTGGCTTTTGATACTCCGGGAACCGGTTCGGACGGTTTGCGGACTATGGATGATTACGAGATGTACAACGGCAGCCCGGAACGTTACACCTGGAAACTTCTGGGTAAGAAAGAGATGTATATTGCCTATAACTGCTACAAACTCCACAGCGACAAGCTGAAATATAAAGATATCATTCAACCTATGCACTACAATCCTGACTATCTGCGCTATGAGTTGCATCGGGTCTGGGTGGTCGAGGCTAATCTGAAAAAAAGCACCCGCCATATCTACAAGCGCCGGGTATTCTATCTTGATGAGGATAGTTGGGCGGTGGTTGCTACCGACAAATATGACAAGCGTGACCAGCTCTGGCGTTTCTCCGAAGCCTTTGGAATTAACTATTACGATATTCCCTGTAGTTGGAGCACATCCGAAGTTCATTATGATCTGCCGGCGAAGCGTTATGTTTTCTACTATCTTGATAATGAGGAGAAGAATACGTATATTTTCAACAAAGATTTCCCGGTTAAGAATTTTTCAATCAGTGCTCTGCGCCGGGCTGGCAAACGCTAGACCATCAATTTTGATGAAAAACCCCGTCCCTCGCAAAATTGAGAGGCGGGGTTTTTTTATAGGAAGAAAATGATTTTTATAAGAAAAATATGTATTCAAGGACTATTTTCACTGTTGTTTCTGGTTCTGACTGCGGGCGCTGGGATTGCGAGTCAACTTGATAGTCCCGCCCTGATGATGCCGTTGGCAGCAAAGACTTTAATCATTGATCTCGCAACTTCCGGATCGCATATTGTCGCTGTGGGTTGGCGCGGGCATGTTCTTATCTCTGATGATGATGCCCAAACCTGGCAGCAGGTGCAGATCCCCACCCGAAGAATGCTAACCGGGGTTTACTTTAAAGATAATCTTCGGGGTTGGGCTGTAGGTCATGGAGCCGTTATTCTGGGCACGGAAGATGGCGGCAAAAGTTGGCAACTCTTAAACAGTACCCCGGAGGAGGAGAAGCCCCTATTTGATATTATTGTCAACGATGATTATGGTTTTGCGATTGGTGCTTATGCCAAATTTATGACGACCCAGGACGGCGGCAAAAGTTGGCAGCCGGGAGATTTTGTCATTAATAAGGATCCAGAAGCATTGGTAGAAAACGCAGAGGGTGAAGAAGAGTGGCCGTTTGACTTCCATCTTAACAGTATTGGCCGCAGTCCCAGCGGAGTTTTCTATATTGCGGCTGAAGCCGGTCATATTTTTCGTTCTGATGATGCCGGTCATACCTGGAGTGAATTATCGTTCCCATATAGTGGATCACTGTACGGAGTTTTACCTTTAGAAGGAGAAACCTTGTTGGTTTATGGTTTACGCGGCCACATTTTTCGCTCAGAAGACGGTGGTCAGAACTGGATTGATATTACAACCGGAACCACGGTGCTGTTAACTGATGCTGTAAGGCTTCCGGACGGCACTATTGTTATTACCGGGATGGCCGGAGTGATCTTGACAAGTGCTGATTCGGGGCGTAATTTCACTCTTCACCAACCGGATAGGATTGCTCTGACTTCAATTGTCGTAACTTCACCCGGCACGGTTGTCTTTGCTGGTGAACGCGGATTAAAAAGTGTAAAAATATCAGATTTCATGAAGATGAAGTGAAAACCGTGAACAATCCCTGAAGCAAAAGGTCTGTTTTTCTGGAGCTGTAAATTCAAACCCTAACTCGAAAAGGTCAATATGTTTTCTCGTTTTATTCCCATTGCTGAGTCAATTATTTTTAGCAAACGTCTTGTTGTTATTGCTATCTTTGCTCTCATAACTATTTTTATGGGGTTTTCCGCCAGTCACCTGAAAATTGATGCCGGCTTTACAAAACTTGTGCCGATGGAGCACGAGTTTATGAAGACCTACATCAATCAACAGAAAGAATTTGGCGGGGCTAACAAAATTCTTGTCGCTCTGGCGCCTAAAACTGGAGACATATTTACACCGGAGTTCTTTGACGCCATTCAGAAAGTAACTGATGAGATCTTCTTTTTACCGGGAGTTGATCGGAGTCGGATAATCTCAATATATACCCCGAATGCGCGATTTACTGAGGTGACGGAAGAGGGCTTTGCCGGGGGAGCTTTAGTTCCTGCAGACTTCGCACCAACTCCGGAATACCTGGAAAGGGTACGTACTAACCTGTTGAAGTCAAATTATGTCGGTCGTCTGGTCGCCAATGATTTTAAGGCAGCTTTGATTAAAACTGACCTGATGGAGATCGACTCTGAAACTGGAAAGAAACTTGACCTTTTAGAGGTTGCCAAGCGGCTCGAAGATATCCGGCAGAAATATCAGAATGATAATCTGGAAATCCACATTATCGGTTTTGCCAAAGTTATGGGAGATATGACCAAAGGTGCGTCCCGGGTAGTTCTCTTTTTCGGCGTAGCTTTTCTGATAACCGCATTGCTGGTTTTCTTTTACACGCTTTCCATCCGGCGCACCGGAGTTCTGCTGCTGGCTTCACTGATTGCCGTAACCTGGCAGTTGGGTCTGCTGCCGCTTTTAGGTTTCGGTATTGATCCGATGGGTATCCTGGTGCCGTTTCTGGTGTTTGCGATTGCAATCAGTCATGGGGTCCAGATGGTCAGTGCCAATTCTGCCAGCCTTTTTTCCGGTAAAACTCCGCTTGAAGCGGCTCAAGCCAGCTTTAGTAAATTACTGGTACCGGGTCTTACCGCTTTAGGCACCGATACCATCGGTTTCGCCACGATGTTACTGATTAAAATCCGTATAATTCAGGAGATGGCCATGACTGCGGGGATTGGGGTTGCGGTTATTATCCTGACTAATCTGATTCTGCTGCCGGTACTCCTCTCTTATGTCAGTGCCAATGAACAATACCGCCAGAAGCTGAAGCGTAAGGCGGTTTTCATGGGGCCGCTTTGGCGCAAACTGTCTGGTGTCGCCAGTCGGCCGATTGCGACTGCAATTATCGGTCTGTGTCTGCTGCTGGCTCTTTTGGGCGCCTGGAAAGCCGGAGATATCAAGGTGGGTGATACGCAGGCCGGGGTACCGGAATTGCGACCAGATTCGCGTTATAACCTGGATACAGCTTTCATTATCAAAAAATTTTCCATTGGGGTTGATATCCTCTCAATTTTTGTTGAAGGAGATAAGGCCGATGCTTTTATCGATTATGAAAATTTGACGGCATTGGATGATTTTGAATGGTATCTGGCCAATATTGAAGGTGTCAATTCAACCATCAGTATGGCCAAGTATCTGCATTTTGCCAATGCTGGTTGGAACGAAGGGTCGCCTTTATGGCGGGTAATCCCGACCAATAAACCTTCAATTGCCAGTTGTCTTCTGGGAATCAGTAGCGCGAGCGGTTTGATGAATGCTGACGCCAGCATTATGCCAATCTATCTCTTTACCAAGGACCATAAAGCGGAGACCATTTCCCGGATAGTTGCCGCTGCGAGGAAATATCGAGATGAACATCCCGCGCCGGGTAAGGGTCTGAAATTTTCCTTTATGGGTAATAATGTTGGCGTTATGGCGGCTACCAACGAGGAGGTTCAGGCCTCGCAAATGCCAATTCTACTCTATGTTTACGGTGCGGTTATACTTTTTTGTCTGGTAGCTTTTCGATCGCTTCGGGCGGTGGCTTGTATTCTCCTCCCTTTGGCTCTGGTTTCCCTGTTGGGGTACGCTTTGATGGCGATTTTGGGGATTGGTCTCAAAGTAAATACCATGCCGATCGTAGCTTTAGGGGTGGGTGTCGGGGTCGATTACGGGATTTATATTTACGCCAGTTTCAAAAGTATTCTCGATCGGGGCGATACTACCTTTCGCAAGGCCTATGAGGAGACTTTGGATGTAACCGGGAACGGGGTTCTGATCACCGCCTTAAGTCTGGCGATCGGGGTTGCCACCTGGATATGGTCGCCACTGCAGTTTCAAGCGGATATGGGAATCCTTTTGACATTCCTGTTCCTGGTAAATATGCTGGGTGCGGTTTTTGTTCTACCGGCCCTGGCGGCCTGGCTGATGCGCGGGCAGAACACGTGGGAAGATAAAGTCGAAAAAGTTTAGTTGCGTTAGGAGCGTAATAAATGGAAAATATTCTGCGGATCGATGTCGGAGCCTCAGGCGGGCCGCTGGCAACTCTAAGTCAGGTTGGACGTTACTCCGGTTTGGGTGGCCGGGCTATGACTTCAACCTTGGTTTGGGAAGAGGTACCGCCTCTCTGTGACCCTCTTGGTCCGGAAAACAAACTGGTTCTGGCGCCCGGTTTGATGAGCGGTTCGGCGGCTACGACCTCCGGTCGGATTTCGGTCGGTTGCAAAAGCCCATTAACCGGCGGCATTAAAGAGGCCAATTCCGGCGGTCAGGCTTCTCAGTGTCTGGCGCGTCTCGGATATGCGGCCGTGGTTCTGGAAGGGGAAAGAAAAAACAGTGATCTTTACCGGATTCACATTGACAAAAATGGAGCAACGCTCTCTCTCTGTAACGAATATCGGATGCTTGGTAACTATGAACTTGCAGAAAAAATAAAGACTGAATTTGGTGATAAAGTTGCGATGATCAGCATCGGCCCGGCTGGGGAACAGGGCTGTAGTAACTCTACTATAGCCTTTACTGATCCCGATTTTCGTCCGACCCGGCATGCCGGTCGGGGCGGGGTCGGCGCAGTTATGGGTGCCAAAGGGATAAAAGTAATTGTTGTCGATCCCGCTGGTACTTCCTTACGTAAACCGGTCGCCCCGGAAGCGTTTAAGGAGGCCAGTAAAAAACTGGCGGCAACAGTGCAGTCGTCTGAGATGACCGGCTCCGGCCTGCCGGCTTATGGCACCGCAATTTTGATGGATATAACCAATCAGGCGGGTGGTTTTCCGGCTTATAATTGCTCTAAGGGACAATTTGATCAGTTCGAGGCCATTAATGGGCCGACGCTGGCGGCATTAGAGGAGGAGCGTGGCGGCAAAGGTGCGGCTACGCACGGCTGCCACAACGGCTGCATCATTAAATGTTCTGGCACATTCAATGATAAAAACGGCAAGTTTGTTACGAAACAACCGGAATACGAAACCCTCTGGGCGCATGGCGGAAATTGCGGGATTGCCGATCTTGATGCAATTGCCAGAATGGATCGGATGAACGATGATTTCGGCCTGGATACGATGGAGACCGGCTGTACTATGGGAGTTTTGATGGAGGCCGGAGAGCTTGAATTCGGTGATGCCGAAGGCGTTCTCTCGCTCTTATCCGAAATGGGTAAGGGCACGGAAAAAGGCAAATTGCTGGCCTCTGGAACCGCCACAGTTGCTAAACATTATAAGGTTGAGCGGGCTCCGGTTATCAAGGGTCAGTCGATGGCCGCCTATGATCCCCGGGCTCTGAAAGGAATGGGTGTAACTTACGCGACTTCGACTATGGGGGCTGACCATACTGCTGGCTTTACTATCGCCAATCATCTTTTTGGACTGGAACCAACTTCTGATCCCCTCGATGCTGAGAACCAGCTTCTGCCCTCGGCGGTAGCTCAGATCAGCGCGGCCGCTTTTGATGCGACTGGTTTCTGTCTTTTCTTAGGTATGGCCTCCATCGATAAACCGGAAGTTGTTAAATACATCCTGGAAACCATAAGTGCCTTTACGGGACTGGGTTTTAACGAGAATACTTTTGCCGCTTTCGGCATTCGCATTCTGCGGATGGAGCGCGATTTTAATCGAAGAGCCGGATTTACGAGCAAGGATGATCGTCTG
Source organism: Candidatus Tharpella sp. (assembly GCA_021163565.1). Classification (GTDB taxonomy): domain Bacteria; phylum Desulfobacterota; class Anaeroferrophillalia; order Anaeroferrophillales; family Tharpellaceae; genus Tharpella. The sequence continues at coordinate 341 of JAGGTT010000152.1, read as the reverse complement.
CCGGAATGGATGACAAAAGAGGCCCTGCCGCCGCATAATACGGTCTTTGATGTGCCGGAAGAGACCCTTGATGAAGTCCATAACCATACCGGCATCATTCTTAAAATTCTGGGTAAGACGAAAATGGCGTTTGCCCCGCCGATCGCATTGTTGGGGGAGGGCTGTCACCTGTTGGTGCCCGATAACCTGGCAGCTATGGGTCTGAAAAAAGCTCTTATTGTTACCGATAAAGGGGTAGTTGATGTCGGCATTCTTGATATGCTTACGGATGCCATGGATGCTAAATTTTTCGAATATGTTGTTTATGATGGAACCCAGCCCAATCCTACGGTTGCCAACGT